>CAYFTY010001108.1:0-1730 GCA_964346045.1 uncultured Bradymonadales bacterium
CGTACCGTGTGTTGAAGATACCGAGGAGCGCCTCGCACTCCTCGTCTTCGAGAATTCGTGGAAGTTTTCGTTGGCTCATGTCCGATCTCACCGAGCGCCAGTTTCAACATCGAGGGTCATCACGAAGATCGTAGCAGGGCAGGGCGGACAAGAAAAGTCGCCTCAACAAAAGCGAATCACGATCGGTACTCCGGTCGCGTTTTGTGCCGAGTTGCTAGTTTTGGAGCGACTGTGAACCCCACTCTCTTTATGACGCTTTTGACGATTTTATGGTCCGTATTTGACGCTTTTGACGGTTTTGATTAATCTTACCGAGTGCCGAGGACGATCCTCGAAGGAGGCAAGTATGCCACTTGTAGACAAAAAGACGTTTCATGACGTGACCAACGCCCTGAAAGCCCATGGCGAGACGGAGCTTCTCGAGAGACTCAGGAATGTGGTCTCGCATGCTGAGTCGTCCTCGCGTGACGAGAGCGCGCCCCCGTTCCTCGAGAATGACGTTCTGACAAGTGGTGAGGCCGCCAGCCTGCTTGGGGTCTCTTCGATCAACACCGTGAAAAATTGGCTCGAAGGAGGCTTCTTTCCCGGAGCGTATAAGACCGCCGGAGGACATTGGCGCTTTCCTCGGTCTGAGGTGGAAGCGGTCGCGGCGCGAACGAAGCATCTGAGCGACCGGAACGAGAGGGCAGATTTGTCGCCTCCTGATGTGGATGAACCAGGTGAGCCGCCGTTGCTTTAGTCGAGAATCTTTCGCATCGTCAAATGTGGGGCTCCGTCGTCGCGCTCGACGGGGCCTGTTTCGTCCGCAACGAAGCCGACCTTTTTGTAGAATGCGATTGCGCGTTCGTTATCGGTTCGAACCCACAGCGACAACCCTGCACACTCTTCCTTCTCTTCGGCAAACCGGGTCAACGTTCTAAAGATTGATTTCGCGAAGGTCTCGCCGAGCCGTGCGTTGAATTTTCCACGGAAAGCTCGATCCACTCCCACGACGTAAATGACCAGGTACTGATTCTTCTCATCGGCGTTGTCGTTCGGGTGCGGATACCTGCGAAAAGCCACTGCAGCGTATCCGATGCGATCTCCGTCTTCGGAGAAGAATGTATAAGTTGGAGGCGCGGCCTTGTCCTTCCCCTCGTTGAACCATTGACGCTTCCGAAAGTAGTCGTCCACCTCATCAACTCCCGATTCGAAATCGTCGAGATCTTCATCCGATGGGAGCGTGAACCTGAATGTCAGCTCATCTTTCATTCGCGAACCTGTCCGTCTACTTCGTCACTGCGCTGATCGCGGTTTGCGCAAGCAGCCGTGAATCCGAGCCAGAAACCAATGAGTTGACATTTTCCAGCCAGGTTGCCGACGGTTTGGGCGCTGCTCAAGAGCCCGCTTGAGCAGTTTCGAACTGTCTTGTCTTCGGGTCAAGTTCCCGGGCGTCGAGCGCTCTGGTGGTCGGCGGTCTGGCTCGACGTTAGCAGGCCCCGTCCCTGCCTGGCTAATGGCTTGTCGAATCAGCGGCAAAGGAGCATAGCTGGCAATCGCATCCGCAATCGTGCGTGCCGCAGATGTCAGCGGTATGGCATCGTGCCATCTGGTGTCGTCTGCCATTGTCGAGCTTCAATATCGAGGTCATCACGAAGACAGAAATGAGGCAGGGCGGGTATGAAACGCAGCCCGTGTACCCATTTTGATTGATATGGGTACGTATTCACTGCAGGTAACGTGCCCTATCA
>CAYFTY010001109.1:0-1727 GCA_964346045.1 uncultured Bradymonadales bacterium
GTCGTAGCCGACGAGCTCGAGGTCTTTGCATTCGACCTCTCGGGTCGAAAGGCCTTCACGACCGACGACGACCAGTTCTGGATCCGATTCTCGGCCGAGAGTGCTCTTCTCATGGGCGAAACGACGCGGGCGTTTTCGGAAGAAGACCTCGAGCCCGAAGTCGATGTACTCGCCGCGGGTGCAGCAGCGGATTTCCAGGCGACCTGGAAGCCCCACGACCTCACCTTTCGACTTCTTTCGGGCTATGCCTCGGGCGATGCAAACCCTGATGATGACACGCTCTTCCGCTTTCGCTTCGACCCGAACTACAAAGTCGGTCTGGTGCTCTACGACCACTATCTGCCCTCGACGACGCGGGTGGCCTACGAGCGAGTCAACGACCCCACGCGCTCGGGCGAGCCGCCCAAAGGTCTCTGGGGACTGGTCAATGACGGCGCGATCGAAAACACCTTTTACCTGAATCCGCAGATCCTCATGGGCAACCCCGATGGTCTACTCACCGGTGTGGGAATGCTGGCGGCTTGGTCTGCCGAACCTCTCGCAGATCCCTTCAATTCATTTGCTGCCGGCGGGACTCTCACCGGTATCAACGGACGGCCCGAGGCTTCGCGTCAGCTCGGTATCGAGGTCGATGTCGCTGCCCAGTATCCCCTGCGTATCTGGAAGCACCTCGTGCTCGAGAGCAAGGTCGAGTACGGCATCTTCTTTCCCGGCGCCGCGTTCGAAGACGCCCTCGGAAATACGGGCTCGGCTGCCAGTGTGATTCGAGGCCGACTCGCATTGCAGTGGTGAGGT
Organism: uncultured Bradymonadales bacterium; assembly: GCA_964346045.1. Classification (GTDB taxonomy): domain Bacteria; phylum Myxococcota_A; class Bradymonadia; order Bradymonadales; family Bradymonadaceae; genus CAYFTY01. Next base: position 796 of record CAYFTY010001109.1, read on the forward strand.
ACGACATGAATTTCAGAACGTTTTTTGCCGCACTTTGCGCCGTCCTGGCTACCTCATGCATTCACACCAACGACGAGCCCGAGGGGCTTGTCGAGACTACGCATAATGGGGGTGCCGAGATCGTCTTCGACCTCGATGCGCGCCCCCTCCCCGAGGTGCCGTTTCCCAATGATGTCGCGACGGTTCTCGACCCCACGACACCGACTGGCCGACGCGTGAACGTGTCGACGCTTGCGCCGACCGAGCTCGAGTCCCGCGTACGAGCCAAGGCCAACCGTCTCGATGGCTTCGGTACCTATGCGCCGATCACGGTGCAGTTCACCGAATTGCTCGACCTTCAGAATATCGTCGATCGACATCAGGAAGCGGTCCCCGATTTCGCCGACGATGCCGTCTATCTGGTCAATATCGACCCGCAGAGCCCCGAGTACGGAAAACTCGAGCAGCTCGACATGGGGCGCGGGAATTTCCCCGTCACCATGAAAGACCCCACCAAGTATTTCGACTTCGACCCCCGAGTTGAAGGCACCAACTTTCTCTTTGAGAGCGTGCAGGAGCAGGACCTCAACAACAATGGCGTCCTCGACCCGATCGAAGACACCGACGACGATGGCGTCTGGGATGAGCCGAATACCCTGCAACCAGGAGCCGACCCGCTCGAGTGGGGACAGATCCTCGAGTTCTACGAGCGCGAGTCGAATACGCTGATCCTTCGCAGTCTCGACGCACTACGTCCGGCCACGACCTATGCGGTCGTGCTCACCGACGCCCTCGTCGATGCAGATGGCGACGCGGTGAATTCTCCTTTTGCTTACATCAACCACACCCGGCAGACACCCGACCTCGAGAAGCTGCGAGACGCTCTGCCGAGGGCGCTCCCCGAGCGCTTTGATGACGAGCTCGAGAATGTACGTTTTGCCTGGTCGTTCACC
>CAYFTY010001110.1:0-1726 GCA_964346045.1 uncultured Bradymonadales bacterium
CGTCAAAAGGCATTCAGGTCGACGGTATCAAAGGCGTCGACCTCGAATGCATCGCCCGCCTGGGTCAGTCGCGCGATTTGGATTGCAAGCGTGGTTCCGTTGTCTGTGACGCGCCCAATCAGGCCGACCGTCGCACCGAGTCCGCCGCAATCGTAACTCAGGGGCTGGCCTTCGACAGCGACGTTGACGCCTTCGCCCACGGATTGACAGAGCATGCCCGAGTCGAGCGCGATCGAGGCGATACGCGCGGTCTGAGTCACCGTTTTGCCAGAGACAAACCTCCCATCTTCGAGTCGCATCTTCGTCGTATCGGCAATCAGTTGCCCGGCCTGATTGAAACGAACGCCGTCGAGAATCACCGTCTGAGATGTCTGGTCATCTGGCCCGCATCGATGCGAGACACGGCGGCCATCCGAAGTCGTGATGGCACGGTCTCGGACATGTCGACAGATGGTACCGTCGGGAAGTTCGACCGCTTCGATACGGCCCGTGGTTGGAAGATGATCGTCAGCGCCCTGCTCGAGGACCTTGACGTCGCCCGGGTCGGGCTTGACCGGCTCGTTTGGCGTCGAGCAAGCGGCGAGCGCGAAAAGCATCGATGCAAAGAGTTTTTTCATGGAGCCTCCGTTGCCGTCGTTGTAACGGAGACGGGGACGAGGCTCAATCGCAACCTGTCTGGTGACCGTCAGAACCCTGGATTTAGAGTACGAGACGGAGGCGTCTCTCAGAGCGTGAAAGGGTCGCGACTCGGCCCCAGTCGAAAGCGATTCGATCGTCTTCGATTCCATCGCCAAAGACGACACCGCCTTCGTTCATCTCGCTGGTGATTTCTACGCATTGACCCGGTTGGATGCAGCCGTAGTCGAGCCCGACACCAGTCGATACGCTCGGAAAAGCCTCGCGCACGAAGAATGATAGGTCCGGGCACGTCGGCGTCGGAGGGTCGAACGACTCGAAGCGCTGTCGTGTGATCGAGCGCGCCCAGCCCGTACTGCCTGTCCCGGTCGATACGATCACCCCTGAAGAAGATTGCCGTTCACGCCGACCCGACCAACGAATCACGTAGCGGGCCGACTGATGGGATCGATGCCCGATGAAGATTTCGTTGAGAGCTTCGAGTTCGGCGCCGTCGACCGATGCACGAACCATCGTGCGGTCCTCGGTCGACCACGTCCCTCTCTGAACCTGTTCCAGCAGGTCAGGGACCGCCTCGGGAGGATGTTTGACGAGGATGCCGTCATGCTCCCGAGACGACGGGTTGATGCCGATGACGAGGAGCTCCGAAAGATATTTCGACGCGTTCGCAACCAATCCGTCTTGACCGACGGCGAGCACGATATCTTCGGGCTCGAAGAGAAATCGATCGAGGTCGGCGCGGTCCACGCTCGTGCGTCTCCAGCTCGTCGGAATCGCCTGATGCGCGGCATGTAGTGCGGACTGGTGGACCCCGTGCGAGCAGACGAGCGCCTCGATCGACTGGTCGCGACTCTCGAGAAAGAAGCGTGCCTGTCCGTGCGTGCCGTGCCGCGCAATGAGGAGCTCATACGGCGTCGGCCGAGAGATGACGACTGCCCTTGGCGTTCGTTTACTCATCGCCCGGCTCCTCGAGACGCCTGGTGCCGGCCTGCACGAGCCCCGTGAGCAGAGGTCCGAGCATTTCGGGAGCGATGTTGAGGTGTTCGATCTTCTCGAGCTTTGTCGCCAACTCGCGGGCGGCCAGCCCCAT
>CAYFTY010001111.1:0-1726 GCA_964346045.1 uncultured Bradymonadales bacterium
TTCAGAACGACATCGGCATCGCCTCGAGTTCAACAACGAGTATCGTGAAGTATTGAGTGAGAAAGGGATGCAGAGCAGCGGACTTTCGCCCGATGGGCGGCTCGTCGAGATGATCGAAGTCAGCGACCATCCCTGGTACGTGGGCTGTCAGTTTCATCCAGAGTTCAAGTCGCAGCCTTTCAAGGCCCACCCTCTTTTCAAGAGCTATATCGGCTCGTGCATCAAGGCGAAATAAGGGGTTGTCGACGGGGTACCGAGAGTCGTTCCTCGGCCGGCAAGCTGGCCTCAAGGCAAGTCGGCGCTCCTGCGGCACGAGGCATCACGTGACGATCATGTCGATCTCGCAGCCATCCTGCGTTCCGCGCCAGCCCGGCGAGACGATCCATGCCTGGCCGCCTTCGCTGAGGTGCGTGGCCAGCCGCAGCTGTTGAGCTTCGACGGTCGGCTCGAAGAGCCATTTGGTGCCCTCGGGGCGCTCGGGCACACCGAACTCGACGCCGCCGCACGCCATCTCGATCAGGGTATCGCGATCGGGCAGCTCGAGGCGGTAGACGAAACTTTCGTCAGAGTGAGTATGAACGACCGGGCGATGGTTGATGATCTCCATCGGGCCAAAGCGTGCATGCACACGAATCGCGGGATTGTCGAATTGCGTGACCCCGACCTGTTTTTCGGCTCCGAGCACCGCCAGGGCGAGCGCCTTGGTACGCGTAGCGATGCCCTGACCGGGCAATGCACTGTGCAGCGAAAAACCAGTCACACAACCGGGCTCGACCGAAATGGCGGCACAGTACTCCGAGATCGGAACCATGCCTTCGTAATCGTCGTCGATGTCGAGGAGGTCCCAGATCTCATCGTCGACCCATTCGGCGGGCAACATGAACCCGATCATGGCCGACGGCAAGATCGCGCAGTCGAGCATCACCCAGAGCGGCATGCCCATGTCGTCAGGCCCACCGAATGCGTGTTGATTCGAGCGATTCAGGAGGTCGCAAAACTCAGCATTTTCTTCGTCTTCGACCAGGACCACTTCGACCGTCTGACCAAGCCCTTCTAGACCATCGAGGTCGAGATAGGGGGCGTTCAGTCCGGTCGTGAGAACGTAGGGGATCAACTCGTCGAGAACACTCATGGTATCACCGATAGATCGCGTATGGAGCGGGCCGGGAGGCTATCATCTTCGTTCGAAAAACGCGAACGACGACGGGCACGATCTCGACCCATTCGTTGCCTGCAGTGCCAGAACCTGCGCGCTACGTCAGCCAGGAACTCAGTTCACGGTTTGATCATTCGTACAACCGATGAAGGTATTGCCCGAGATCGCAGGCGTCGTCGCAGCATCGTACATCAGACAATCGGCGAAACTCTCGAAGGTATTGCCGGTAATCGTCGGCGAAACCGAGCTCGTACCGGTGATATTTATGCCGCGATTGCGACCCACCGAGGCATCCGTCGCCGTGAAGGTGCTATTTTGCACGCTGATCGAGTCGGTCGACGAGAGGGGAACGAGCCCGACATCGCCAAATCCTGCATCGTCGATCGAAAATGCAGCGCCATCGATCGTGCCCGATGCCGTACCCTGGAAGTGCACGCGCATATTCTGCATCGTGCCCGCGACATCTGCGACGGCTGATTCACGATAGATGATATCGCGATAGAGTCCGGTGTGGTTGCGTACGGTTACCGCGCCCGGGATCGTCAGCGACCCGTTATTTCGTATGTAGAG
>CAYFTY010001112.1:0-1725 GCA_964346045.1 uncultured Bradymonadales bacterium
GGTTCAGGCGCAGCAAAATAGCATTCCTTGAAATCGGGTTGTCCTCCCGCCACCACCGCCTGTTCGGTCATCGGAGGGGTCCATCCGCGTTGGTACCAGATATCGCCTCTTCCCAGGGCTTCCTTTTCTTGATGAGGCCTGTCGGTGAAGCCCAGAAAGGCGTCGTAGAATCCCGTGAGGTCGGCCGGGTCGATACCATGATTGCGAACGTAGACGAGGCCGAAGTGTCCAAACCCCCTCATGATCGCGTCTGCGGCGCGATTTTGCCGCTCGTGATTGGGGCTCGACAGGTCTTCGAGGTCGACGACAGGGATTTGAGGTTCGCTCATGAGTTCCTCGAGTTTTTCGACGAAAGAAGGGTCCGATCTCGGATTCCCACGATACGATCTGTCTGACCGAAACGAAAGTGATTCAGGCGAACGGTTGAGAAATGCTGCAGCGATCACCATTGTTGAAGCGGTGAGGCCGAGATTTGACACTTCTCTCGGGATTCGATTAGTAGACAGAGCTTTTCGTCTGGAGCCGACGAATTATGGTCAACATCACTCTTATCGCTGCAGCACTGGTGGCCCTCATCGTGGGCCCGGTTCTTTACAAGGCGGCATCGGGGCGCGAGTGGGCGCTTAGCGCGCTCGACGGGTTCGTGTTGACCAGTGTGACCGGCCTCGTACTGGTTTTCGTATTACCCGAGGCGGTGGCGGCCGCAGGCTGGTGGGTCTTACTGCCCGCCTTTGCCGGACTGCTCTTCCCGCTGATCATGGAGCAAGTGGGCGGACTCACTGACCGACTGACCCACGGGGTCGTGCTCTGGGTGGCGCTCGGCGGGTTGGTGATTCACACCTTCCTCGATGGATTTGCACTGGTCGACCCGCAGCATGCTCACGCGAGTGCGATTGCACTTGCGGTGGTCGTACATCGTCTGCCGGTCGGGCTGGCTATCTGGAATCTGGTGACTCCTCGCTGGGGTGCGTCGCGCGCCTGGATGTTGTTGGCCGTCGTCGCTGCCGGCACGCTCGTCGGGGTTGCGGCCGGCGATGCAATGACCGAGTGGGTGCAGGGGAGTATGTGGCTGGCGGGATTTCAGGCGCTTGTTGCGGGCTCGCTCTTGCATGTCGTCACTCATGAATCCGGGCATGTACACAGTCACGACGCATCTCATGACCACGACCATTCGCACGACCATGACCACGGCCATTCGCACGACCACGGCCACGAACATGGCCATTCGCACGACCACGATCACGTGGGCGGCGGAGCGCGGCGTGTGGCCGAGGCGCTCGGCGCGTTTGCAGGTATCGCACTCGTGATTGCCTCTCCCGTTCTATTTTCGAGCGCGTCGCATGGGCATGAGCACGGGCTCACTGGCGGATACGGCGAACGTTTGCTCGATCTTTCGCTCGAAAGCGCACCGGCACTGCTCATCGGTTTCGTGCTCGCGGGTGTCATCGGCTCGATGTTGCCTGCGACGACACTCAGTTTCTTGCGTCGGGGTTCCAAGCCCTGGCAGGCCGCCAAAGGGATGGCGACGGGTGTTCCGCTGCCGATCTGTTCATGTGGGGTCGTACCGCTCTACGAGTCGCTCACGAAGCGCGGTGTGCCGGCGACGGCGGCCATGGCATTTTTCATCGCCACTCCCGAAATCGGTATCGAGAGCCTCCTGCTCACGATTCCCCTGATCGGCACGGAATTCGCGGTCGCGCGTCTCGTGGTTGCAGCGATTGTCGC
>CAYFTY010001113.1:0-1724 GCA_964346045.1 uncultured Bradymonadales bacterium
ACAAAGAGGAGGTCATCCGGGCCGGCAAGGTCATCGCCAGTATGGAGCCCAAGCCGGGTCGGGTCTACGGGACCAGCGCCAGCAACGATGACGCCCAGTACGTCACCCCCGACATCTACATCCACAAGGATGGTCAGGAATTCGTCGCCTCGCTCAACGAAGACGGGCTGCCGAAGCTGAAGGTCTCGGAGTACTACAAGCGGGAGCTGGCCAAGAAGAAGGAGAACGGCGAGGAAGACGAAGTCAAAGAATACATCCAGGATAAGTTGCGCGGCGCGATGTGGTTGATCCGCAGTATCCATCAGCGCCAATCGACGATCATGAAAGTCACCGAGAGCATCATCAAGCACCAGCGCAAGTTCTTCGAGGAGGGGATCGAGGCACTCAAGCCGATGGTGCTGAGGGATGTGGCCGAAGACATCGAGATGCACGAGTCGACGGTCAGCCGGGTGACGACCAACAAATATGTCCATACCCCCCGCGGGTTGTTCGAGCTGAAATTTTTCTTCAATTCTTCGATCACCCGAGAGGGTGGCGAGGACCTCGCGAGTGCCGCCGTCATGGCGAAGATTCGCGACATCATCGCGGCCGAGGACCGCGACAAACCTCTCTCCGATGCCAAAATCGCCGATCGTCTCGAGGAGGAGAACATCGACATCGCGCGCCGAACCGTGGCGAAATATCGCGAAAAGATGGGCATCCTCTCGAGTACCAAGCGTAAAAAGGTCTTTTGACCCTTCCGATGATTTGGCATGCTTGTCTGTCCGACCTCTTCGACTCAGGAGTAAACAATGAATGTCAACGTTTCCTATCGGCACATGGAATCGTCCCCCTCGCTGCGCGAGTACGCGGTCCGCAAACTCGAGCGGATCTGCGACAAATACGTACGCGGCAAGGTAGACGCTTCGGTGGTGCTGACGGCAGAACCATTCGGCCATGTGTGTGACTTCAAAGTCTCGGTCCGCAATTCGACCGTCAAAGGCAAGGCTCAGAGCCACGACATGTACAGCTCGATCGACCTTGCCCTCGAGAAGATCGAGAAGCAGTTGAGGCGTCGAAAGGAGCGGGTGCGAGAGCACACCAACGGCAATGGAATGAGTCGGCCGTTCACGATGGGAATCGTGGCCCCGGAGGATACCTGGGCGGAGTCGGAAGATACCGAAATCGTTGAGGAGTTCGCCGAGGACTACGAGAAGTTTCCGGCCCCCGAAGAAGACGAGCAGCACTTCGACGGCCATGAAGTCGTCATGACCGACGAGGATGGGACGGCGAAGGTGCTGCGCAACCGCGAATATAGCGCCGACCCGATGTCGGTGGAGGAGGCCGTCGAGCAGCTGGAGGAAGATTCGGCGCGCGGCTTTTTCGTCTTCAACAACGTGGATACCGACCGCATCTGTATCGTCTATCGACGCGATGACGAGCACATCGGGCTGATCGAGACCGGTTGACCCGAACGGGACGCTCGGCCCGATGGCCGGCATCCGAGAGAGAGGGGCCCGCTCCGGCGACGGGGCGGGCCTTTTGTGGTTCTCGGCTCGAGCCTCCAGTCTCGAACAGTTGTGATGCGGAGCATCGATGTGATAGCGCGTAAGCGTCGATGTCAACGCGCACCATGACTCTGATTTGTGACCGAGAGGCTCTCATGACCGAGCAGAAACCGTACGGAACCTGGAATTCGCCGTTGACGCCTGCTGCGATGGCCGGGGGGATGCCGCTGAGAGAGG
>CAYFTY010001114.1:0-1716 GCA_964346045.1 uncultured Bradymonadales bacterium
AGGGCCGGCTGCGGGGAATCGGCCCCATCGGCCCCATTTCTCCCTGTGGCGTGACGACGTTCACCTCTTGTCCGATGCGCACCTGGAGCGACCGCGCGAGTTCACGTCCGATAACGAGCCCGGGCAAACGCACCTCGTCTTCCTCTTCGTCGAACATCGCCGGCATCTCGCCTTCCGCGCCGTCGGCCCTTGGCGGCTCGTCGGTTGAATCGGGCCCGCCGTCTTCTTCGAACATCGGCGGCATAAAGCCTTCTTCTCCAAACCGGTCTTCAGCATCACCGGAGTCCCCGGACTCTTTTTCGGGAAGCTCGATCACTTCTCCATCGGGCCCGAGCACTTCAGAAACCTCGACTGCGCCTTCCTCGACCTCGCCCTTGAGTTCTGCAGCACCATTGGTTGATCCGTCGCGTTCTGCTTCGAGTTCGTCTCGCTCTTTTCGTACTTTCGCGAGCAACTCCGACAGCTCTTTCGAGCGTGCCTCCGAGAGTTCCTTCTCCATCTGAGAATCATCGGTGAGATAGGAGAGCTTCCCCTTCTCCATATTCTCTTTGAGCTTCGAGACCGTTCCGATTCGCTCGGGGTCGATGCCTCGCAAGATCACGCCCGAAAGGTTGGTGGGGCTCGAGACCATGACTTCGGCCTCGACGAATGGACTTGCGCCGATCACGTCTGCGTCGCCCTGCACCTTTTCGATGATCTGAGGTGTATTCTCGAGCGGCTCGTCTTCGAGCGCCTGAATGACGATATGCGCCTTGGTGCCGATGATTTTCTCTTTGAGATCCTTTTTGAAGCCACCCATGACGCTGAGCACCACGATCAACGCGGTCACGCCGAGCGCGACGCCGCTGATCGAGATGATCGTGATGATGGACAGGACGCTGCTGCGGCGCTTGGCCATCAGATAACGCATCCCCACGAATCGTTCCCAGGAGAGCACTTAATTCGCCTCCGCCGCGTCTTCTTCGGTGGGCAGCATTCCGCCCTCCATCAATAGATAGGCCTCGATGAACTCGTCGAGGTCTCCGTCGAGCACCGGATCGACGTTCCCGACCGTGACCTCGGTGCGCAGGTCTTTAATCTGTTTGTAGGGGTGCAAGACGTAGTTTCGGATCTGGCTGCCGAAGGCGACGTCTTTCTGTTCGGCGTGGGCCGCCTGTGCCTCTTCTTCGCGCCGTTTCATCTCGGCTTCGTAGAGCTTGGCACGCAAGAGCTTCATGGCGGTCGCCTTATTCTTATGCTGCGAACGCTCGCTCTGGCACTGAACCACGATGCCCGTCGGGTTATGTTTGATACGGACGGCCGAATCGGTCCGGTTGACGTGCTGACCACCGGCGCCCGATGCGCGATAGGTATCGATGCGCAGGTCCGAGTCGTTGATATCGATCTCGATATCGTCGTCGATCTCGGGATACACCGAGACCGCCGCAAATGAGGTATGCCGCCTTTTATTGCTGTCGAAAGGGCTGATGCGAACCAGGCGATGAACGCCCGCTTCGGCTTTGAGGTGCCCGTAGGCATACGGCCCGATGACCCGAAATTCGGCCATCTTGATGCCTGCCTCGTCGCCGTCTTGATAGTCGGTCATCTCGAGCTGCCAGTCTTTGGACTCGACGTAGCGCATATACATGCGCAGCAGGATATCGGCCCAGTCCTGACTCTCGGTACCGCCTGCTCCGGGCTTGATCGTGACGATGGCATTGCCTTCGTCGTGCTGGC
>CAYFTY010001115.1:0-1709 GCA_964346045.1 uncultured Bradymonadales bacterium
GCCCAGGTTCGGCGCCTGCGGCGGTTGCCAGGGCTTTCGAATTGGACTCTGCCCCGGTTGCAGAGGCGTTGGTTTCGACGTTTCGGTCGCACGCAATGGCGCTGCAGAGAACAACAACAAGGAGAGTGATTCGATAGGTCATGATGCTCGTCAGGTCATCGAGGAGATCCATCCATACAATGAGCGAATAGCCTGCGGTTGATCGATACTGGACCCAACCTCCAATGTCCACCAAACGGTGTATCCCGATTCTTCGAGTCCATTGAGAATCCGAGTCCGATTCAGAAGCGGAAGAAGTGGAGCAAGTGGATGCCCGCGTCTGCAGTCTCTGATCGACGAGCCGAAGGCCTCGTCCGAGTCCGTTCAGAATCAGTGCCAGCATGTCTTCGTAATCGTTGATGGCGATGGGTTTGCCTCACCCCGGTCCGTAGAGTAGACGTAGAGACTCCTTTGATTCTCGCGAAACGACCATGCGATGGGCAAAGCACGTCCCCAGAGTACCAGGGCTCTAATCGCCGCGCTGAGCGCAAACCTCATGCTCGCGGTGCTGAAGTTCTTTGGCTTTTGGATGACCGGAAGCGGCTCTTTGCTCGCTGAAGCCCTGCACTCGGTGGCCGATACTTTCAATCAAATCACGCTGGCCATCGGTCTGCGAGAATCGCGGCGTGAAGCCAACGCCGAGCATCCCTATGGCTATGGTCCGACGCGCTGGGCGTGGGCCGTCGTTTCGGCCATGGGGGTACTCTTTATCGGCGCGGGCATCTCGGTCTACACCGGCATCGAACGCCTCTTTGACCCGGTGCCACTCGGTCACCTCGAGTGGGCGTGGATCGCATTGGGCGTGGCCTTCGTTCTCGAGGGAGCTTCGCTCTTGACCGGGCTTGCTGCAGTGCGGGCCTCGGCCCGGCGCGACTCGGTCGATGTGCTGACCTATCTGCGTACCGGCAGCGATCCACTGGGCGTCGCCGTCGTACTCGAAGACGGCGCGGCGATTGCCGGGGTGCTGATTGCGAGTCTGGCACTTGGGGTTTCATCGATCACGGGTAATCCGGTCTTCGACGCCATCGGCTCGATCACGATTGGCGCGCTGCTCGCCACGAGCGCCATCTTTCTCGTGCGTCGTAATATCGATCTGCTGAGCGGTCGCGCACCGGCCGACGCCATTCGGTCTCGCATACTCGAAGTCGTGGGCGAGGACCCCGTCGTGGCCGGCCTGCACGACGTGAAAATGACCATGGTCGGAACCGACCGCGTGCGTTTCAAAGCCGAGCTGGCGATCGATGGCGCCGAGCTCGCGCGCCGCTTTCTGGCCGACGCTGAAATCGACTGGGCGCACGTCCGGGAATCTGACGTAGAGGAGTTCCTGGTCGAGTTTTCGGATCATCTCGTCGATGAACTCGGGGCTGAGATCGACCGCATCGAAGCCACCATCCAGAGGGTCGTACCGCAGGCGCGCCATATCGACCTCGAGGTTCATCGGCCGCGCGGCGAAGACTCGTGAGAGGGCACGAGCTCTAGAGAGCTGCGAAAGGTTCAGGACGAGCTCTGCTCTCTATGCTTCGCCGAGGCCCACGATTCTCGTCGGTCCGGACCGAGAAGAGATAGACGTAGCTCTCGAGGTCATCGGCCACCGTCGTGTTGTGGGACTCAGGTGGTTTCGTCGTTCTGATGGGTGGGCACCGAGCCCGGTGAACCGTCAAACGGTTGTT
>CAYFTY010001116.1:0-1702 GCA_964346045.1 uncultured Bradymonadales bacterium
CGGGATGTTTTGCGGGTGAATCTTGAAGGCGGGACGGCCGAGAACCAAGTTTTTCGATTCGAGTATCTTCCAGCGGCTAAAGTGCCCGAAGTCGCGTGGTTTTTTTTCGACGCGTGATTTCACCGAGCCTTTGCTCTCGTTGCAGCTGACTGGAAGCCCCGATACCAGGGGGCGGATTCCAAATTTTGCGATCCCGCCGGGGGTCGACGAGCTCTGGCTGGTGCTCACGACAATCGACGGATTTGACCGGTCGAGTTCGTATTCTGTGCGCTTTACAAGGCTTCCGAACGTTGCGGAGGGCATCGAACTCGAACCGAATGACCGCAAGGCTCAGCCGGTGCCCATTCCTTCATCGATTCGCGGGTTTCTTCACACGCCCGAGGATACCGATGTCTTTTTGCTCGGCGTCGACCCATCGCAACTTCATGCTGACGCGGGGCATCTGGATGTCCCGGCGACTCGAGACGTCGAAGTTGCGCCCCAGGCCAGAGACCAGGGCAGCGATGCGATGGCTGATGCAGACAGAGGTGCAGACGGAGGACCCGCGAATCTCTGGGAAGAGCTTCCCCAGAAAGACGTGGCTTCTCCAACGATCCGGGTCGAGTTCGAACCGGCACGAGAGGGGATTCGAGCCGGACTTACGTGGTCTGCGCCCGATGGCGAGACGCGCTATGACCCGGACGATCGCGGTCGTGTTTCCATCTGTGGGCGAAGCTTCCGACCAGGTGAGGTCGAGCTGGCCGTCAGACCTCTCGAGGTGAAATCCGACGTCGTCCAAAAACCCGGCATCGATTACCGACTCTCGATTACCGAAGATGGTGGCGGCGGTGTCTTCGAGGTCGAGCCCAACGATTCACGGGCCACGGCAGACCGCCTCGAGACAGGCCGCAAGGCCTACCTGGCCGAATCGTCCGACGTTGATTTCTGGGGACTCGTGGTCGAGCCCGAAGAGGGACTCGCCTCAGATCGCCTCAGAGTTGCCATCGATGCAGACCGAAGAGCGAGCTTCGATGCTCGATTGCTGGACTCCGATGGAGGCCTTGTGGCTGTGATGCCTGATCGTTCGGGCACGAGGCAACTCGAGGTCGACCTTCCGCGGGGCGTATATTACGTCGAGGTGCGTGCGAAGAGCGGCGGCGGCTGTGCCTCGTACTCCATCCTGGCAGAAACTGGGTTCTAGTCTGTGTCACTGATTCTGACCGTTTGACGGTCGAGAGACCACGATCACTTCTTCGCCTCCCCTCGACGAGGAACCACATCGTCTGCGGTCGTCTCCTTGTCCTCGTTGGCCCTAGCCTCGCCACATGAGTTCGTGGAGTCAGCGACGACGCGAAACGGTCAAGATCAGTGACACAGACCACCAGGGCTCGTAGCGCGTGGCGATTCGGCTCGAACGAAGCCCAGACTCAGGTGTCTAGTTCAGGAACGGGTCCAGGAAACCCATCGCCCACGCGACGCCGATGGCGGCCGCGACCGAGAGGAGCGCAAAGACGACCCAGATTCCGCTTCCACGGTTTCTCGATACCGCGTCGTGGCTGTCTGTATTGACGTGTTCACCCCATTCCCATGCTTCTTGCTCCGAAGGGGTATCCTCGGCGATACGGCCCAGATTCATCGGTGCAGCTTGTTCATCGACCGAAGATTGCGCATCTTCGGGCTCTGTGGATTGAACAGCCAGCTCACCCGTATTGCGTTCGAGCAC
>CAYFTY010001117.1:0-1692 GCA_964346045.1 uncultured Bradymonadales bacterium
GTTGAATACGTCGATCGCAACCCTCTCGTTGCCCATGGCGACGAGTATCCCGATCACCAGCATCCAGATCTTGATGATTGCCGGCATCGCCTACATTTCGGGCCGCGAATTTTCACTCCGTACGATCGCCGAGTTTCTGGCCGCGATCGGACTCAACGTCGGCGCCGGCTATGCCTTCCGCGAGCTGGCGCGCTCGCTCGTCGGATTTGTGCCGATCGCAGGTTCGTTGATTTCGGCGTCGATCGCCGGTGGAGCGACGGTGACGTTGGGAAGGGCCGCCGAACGGTATTTCATCGATGACTGACGAGCTCGAATTTCCCGAAATACCCGATGCCGAGTCACTCTCGGAGGTTTCCGAGGAACTCGATTCAAAGCTCTGGCAAGGACGCTTCGCAAACGCCTGGGACGCGATCCGCGAGGCGGCTGGAGCGACGCAGAATGCGCGCGAATGGATGGCGGCATGGATCCCGGCGGGCCTGGCTCTGCAGCAGATCGCCATGCGTTCGACTGAGCTCACCGGGGCGTTGCGAAGCGTGGTGCTCGACGGGGAAGAGTTCGACCTCGACGAGGAATTCATCGAGTCATTTCGAGAGGAACTGCGCGGTCTGGCCGACGTCTTTCCCGATGCGGGACATCTCTTCGTCGGAGTCGAGGTCATCGATGCAGCAGTCGACCGGACTCTGCAGAGCGAAGCCGCTCGCGAAGAAGCTCGCACTCTAATGGCTGGAGTCGAGAATCTCGTCGGCGATATCGTCGCCTCGATGATCGACATCTGGCTCGACCCCGAACGATTCACGATCACGCCCGAACAGGCCGCCATCTATTTGAATCGGGTCGAAGCCATCCTGCAGCGCCTCATCGATCGCATCATCGAAAATGCAAACTGGCAATGAGCCTCAGAGCTCGGCCGGTCTCGACAGCTCGAGCCTGAATCGCAGCATCTGTGTATCCTTGCCCTCTTCGGGATCGACGCTTGCCGTAATCGTTCCGAGACGCTGCGCGAGGATCGCCGGATCAATCGGCTCGATCGCGTTTTCTTCGCCGGCGAGGAGCGCTACGATCGACACTGGCTCGAGTCGGAAATAACCGACAGGCACCGAACGCGCTTTGCCTTCGAGCACGTCGCTGAGTTCTTTCTCGAAGTCGGTAGCTTCGAGCCCCGAGCCGATCAGAATAAAAGGTTCGTCTCCACCCGGCATGTAATGGTACATGAAGGGCCTGCCGTAGCTATCGAGCGTGATCGTCGCATCAGGCGTGACCGCCCCGGCGATCGCTTCATCGCCTTCGACATCCCGAAAGCCCAAGGCGAGGCCATGCGCGAAATTCAACGCGCCCGATGCTGCCGCCTGTTTTTCAGAGGGCGAATCCCCCTTACGCAGCGTCACGAGCGAGACGAATGTTGGTCTGCGCGCAAAGTTGGCGGCAGCAGCTCCGACCGTTGCGAATTCAAAGCGGCGGACATGCGGCAAAATCTCCAGCACCGCCGCAGTCGATGCGTCGAATGTTGCCGGCTGATGCTGGGCGAGGTTTCCGACCAGAAGCGCCAGGTTTCGAGGCAGGGCCAGTAGATGAAAGAGGGGGTCGGCCTCAGACGCATCGAGCATATCGAGCGTCTCTGCCGGAGCATCGAGGCGCAACCAACTCATCCATGATCGGGCAAAGAAGGGGTCGAGATCGACCGCCGCGGCTCCA
>CAYFTY010001118.1:0-1688 GCA_964346045.1 uncultured Bradymonadales bacterium
AGCTCGCCGATCGCCTCGAGCTGAGTACAGGCGCGCTCTATCGCTATTACTCGCGCGATGAACTCCTGGCTGCTGTCGAGATCGAGGTGATCGAAGCCTTCGATGCATTCTTCGGTCGCATCGAGCCCCTCGCGGGCGAGGGTATTCAGCAGATCGTGACATTCTGCGACGGGTACTCGTCACTCGCCGAGCTGCAGCCGAGACGCTTTACGCTGCTCAGCCGCTTTCTCTCGACCCCGGATCCGTTGATTGCCGACGACGTCGCGCAGGTCGTCCTCGGCCCGAGCCTATCGCTCTTGATGCGTTTTGCGTCAGCATTTTCAGATGCCGAAGAGAGGGGTGAGCTGGCTGCCGGGCGGGCGATGATGAGAGCCGCGATCACCTGGTCGAGTCTTCAGGGCATCATCGACCGCAAAAAACTCACCCGATTGGCTCCCGAAGAATTTGGCATGGAACGCGCGGCCGACGAGCTATTGGCCGCCTTGATTCGGGGTTGGGGTGCAGCGCCACAGGCGGTCGAAGACGCCCTGGGTAAAGAGCGCATCCAACTCGATTTTCGAACTTTTTTGGAGGACATATGAGTTACGCGATCGCATGTTTCATGGGAGTCATCACCTGGACGCTCGTGGAGTATCTTCTGCATCGGGGATGGGGCCACCGCGGACGCGCCAAGAATCCTTTTTCGGTGGAACATCTGGCCCATCACGCTGACGTCAGCTATTTCGCACCCACGCGTAAGAAAATGGTTGCGACCTTTTTACTCCTGTCAGCCGTTGGCCCGCTACTCTACTGGTGGTTGAGTTGGGTCGGCGTGGCGGCCGCCGTGGGCTTTGTCGGCATGTACGTGCTCTACGAAGTGATTCATCGCAGGCTTCACACGCACGCAGGTCTCACGGCCTATGGACGATGGGCGCGCAGGCATCACCTGCATCATCATTACCGACGTCCGAATCTGAATCATGGCGTCACAACGCCGATCTGGGATTTCGTCTTCGGCACGCTAGAGGTGCCTGAAAAGATCCGCGTGCCGAGGCGAAACGCGCTCGACTGGATGCTCGACGACGAGGGAGAAATCCGCAGAGAGCTCGCAAATGAGTACGTACTGGTGGGTCGCGCTCCTCGAGAAAAGCGCTCTCACTCGCAGGCGGCCTGAATCCGGGTCAGCTTTTCGTCGCGTGTGAGCTGTTTGAATTCGTATTCGGCGCTCGCAGCCTCGGATTGTGAATCGTGAGTCCACGAGGCTTCGAGTCGAACGGGACGTCGAGCGCGGGTGTAGCGGGCACCCCGTTTGGAATGGTTATGCTCGTGGAGCCGGCGCTCTACGTCCGTCGTGATTCCGGTGTAGAGCGTGTCGTCCGAGCAGCGGACCACATACATGAACCAGGTTGATTTCGCTTCACTCATTTCGGACATGATGAACGGACGCGCCAAAATCATGGTGGACGGCTTCGAAAGGCTCCTCGAACCCGACGATTCGTGGCAGGTGCCGGCGGGTAAGTCGCACCACTATGCCATGTTCGAGCCCGTCGTGGCGGTCGAGGTCACTTCTCCGTCGACGGTTCACTGGCTTCCTGGCTCTGAGCTTCTAGCAGACGTTCTCGCAACTCGAGAACATAAAGGGCGACCGCCTCGCGGTCGCCTTCGCTATAGTAATCAAAGGACTTCAGCCGGGGAGGCCCGGTTGGGAA
>CAYFTY010001119.1:0-1687 GCA_964346045.1 uncultured Bradymonadales bacterium
GCAGCCGAGCGTTCATTTGTTGAAGGGAGCGTCTGCGAGTATTTGCCGTATGGTCGCCGGATCGTGGCTCTCGAAATCGTCTGTCGAGCGAAGAGGACGCGACGGAGGCTCCACGGGCCTCGGCGGGAGCGAGAGCACCTGAAAGCGTCGTCCGTCGAAGGCGACAAGGTCTTTGTCGATGAGCGCGTTACGAGCTGCAATGTAGTCGTCGAGGGTCAGCTCGAGGGCTGAGCAGATGCGGTCGTAGGCATAAAAGCTGATGCCCTGGCGATCAGCGGCGAGGACGAGAAAGAGGTAGAGGCCTCGTTCGTTCGGAGTCAGCGATGCGAGGAAGCCATCTCTCAAGAAGCGGTGTGGGATGAAGGCGAAGGTCTGGTTGCCGATGCGCCGGATGCGCTTGGGATTGATGGGTGCACGAGAGATCATGAGTGGTTTGAGTTCATTCCCCTGCGAGGTCTGAGGGCCGCTGATCGTCAGGCGGTGCGTCCGGTCCATGGGTTCGATAGCTGCGCCCACGCTTGATGTTGATGACGTGCCCTCGCTCCATCAGTCGATCGACAAGGGAAGCGGTAAGGATACGATTACCGAGCGCCTTTCCCCACTGCTTGACGTTGAGATTGCTCGACAGGACGGTCGCGTTTTTGCCGTTTCGGGCGTCGATGACCTCGTAGAGCAAGCTCGCGTATTCTTCTTTGGGCGGCATGTCGCGCAGATCGTCGAGGACGAGCAAGTTGATTCTCGCCAGACGAGCCACGAAGCGGTCGGTCGTGTTGTCGGCCAGCGAGGCGTAGAGTTCAGCCAGAAGCTTTGAGACAGGATAGTAGCGGACATTGAAGCCGGCCAGTGCTGCGAGATATCCGAAAGCGATCGAGATGTGCGTCTTTCCCGTACCCGGCTTGCCTAGGAGCAGGACGGGGCGGGCCTGCTTGATGAAATCGAGGCTCATCAAGTCCTTGACGAGGGCGACGTTGAGCCCCTTCTGAAAGGTCCAGTCAAAGGTGTCGAAGGTCTTGGTCTCGGGGAATTTGGCGGCCTTGATGCGTCGCATGGCAGCGGCGTCGTTGACGGCGAGGACTTGGTTCTGAATGAGCCCAGCGAGAAAAGTGGCGTAGCCCTGCTGGAGCGTCTGTGCTTGCTCGAGCGCGTCGTCGAGGGTCTCGAGCATGGCTGTCAGCTTGAGCATCTCGAGGTTTCGACGCAGCTCATCGAGTGTCGTGGGTGGGATTTCCTTACTTTTCGGCATCGTCTCTGTCTCCTGTCTGTTGCTCGAGCTCGTCGATGAGCTTGTCGTAGTCTTCGAGGTCGGTGTTCTCGACGTGGATGCCTTCGAGCCAGGTTCGGACCCTGTCCGAAGGAGTCGCGATTGCTGCCTCAAGCGGTCGGGTACGGTCGCGGAGCTCACGCCCGGAGATGACTCTGGCGACGGCATCGGCGCTGAAGTTGCCATAGCGGGAGGCGTAGGCCATTGCGCCCGTGACGACCTCGGAGCCGTGTCGGTCGGCGAGCTTGAGGATGCGCTGCAGGTGATAGCCCGCACCGCGTCCTCGTTGCATCTTGAGTCCCTCGTAGTAGTCGTTGGCAGCAGGCCCGAGCCGCAGAAAAGCCTGTTCGAGCAGCAGACGGCTGGGAGCACAGCGTTTGAAGGCGACCTCGTGCTCGGTCAGCACGAGGCGCTTGTGCCGGCCCT
>CAYFTY010001120.1:0-1687 GCA_964346045.1 uncultured Bradymonadales bacterium
GGGCAAGCCGACCGGGGTCGTGCTGCCGAGGGCTTGGGCCTCGGCGTCGAATCCTCGCCGGAGATCCGGTAGGTACTTCCGAATCGATGCACTCGAGTGGTGCGCGGAATCGGAGAGAAAAAAGGGGCGGATTGGAATGTCTGGTCAGTCGGGCTATTCTTGGGAGAGGATTCACGTATCTAGAAGGTCGAGGAAATCGCCATGACAGTGACACCGGTTGAAGCGGCCGAACAACTCGCGAAGTCGCATCGGGCCGAGGATGAAGCAACCGAGGAGATCTACTTTTCGTTCGACGAGGAGCGGGGGGAGATCCAGATGGTGGAGGTATCCGGTTCTGTGGGGCCGTCAGGAGAAGTTGTTCCGTTTCGGTTTGCCGAGCGGGATGATGTGCCATTTCCAACCGTACTCGTTCTCCTGTCGCCGGGAGAATGGGAAGACGTTCAGAACGGAGCGATCGATTGGCCTCGGGAGTTAAACGAACCGGGCGATTTTCGTCCGATTTGACGAAGGGGCGAGTATGCCAAGCGATCGTCTAGCGGAAGCCTATCTTGCGCAGGGCGCCGAAGATCTGAGGGCTGCCAAAGCGGTGGCGGCGGCGGGGACGGCACCGTCGACGCTGTGCATGCTTATTCAAATGGTCTTCGAGAAGATAACGAAAGCGGCATTGTTGGAGTCTGGATATTGGCCGAGAGACAAAGTCGAAAGCACCCACCGAGTCCTGCAATCAGCAGCCGGCTCAAAGTTGCTACAATCGCTCAAGCTGAACTCGAAGATGCTAGGCTTGCACCGGAATTGGGATTTCCTGCGCCTTAAGTTGCGAGAGCTGGAAGACAGGCACCCACAACTCTATCGACAAAGGGCTCGTGCCAGCGAGGGAGGAGACGCATTCGCCCGGCACGGTCAACTCGAGTATCCATGGTATGAGGATGGGCAGGCGCGTACTCCGGCCAAGGATTTGAGCTTGGCCAAGGAGATCAACGACCCGCATTCGAAATGGGGGGCTGAGCTATTGAAGCTGGCCGATGAACTGGTTCGTATGTTCGATGATATTTTCTGAATCGACTCGGGCCAGGATGGCCCGGGGTCGTGCGCCGGCGGAACTTTGTAGCTGGTCAGGCATCTTCACCGGTCGGGCAAGCCGACCGGGCTCGTGTTTGGGGGCAGCGTGGGGGCAGCAGTCAATCTGGTTCACCTGCCGAGCGAGTCGGCAGGGGTCGTCCCGCCGAGGGCTCAGGCCTCGGCGGTGGGGCGGGCTGGCAGCCCGCGCTCCATTCGTTTGCGCTGGAGCGCGGGCAGCCTTGCCCGCTTGTGTGATTCATGTCTCGACGGTGGGGCGGCCGACGGAGAGGTGGTCGAAGCCGAGTTCGGCGAGTCGGTCGGGGTTGTAGATGTTGCGGCCGTCGAGGACCGTCGGGGTGTTCATGAGGTCGCGCAGGTGTTCGAAGTCGGGGTGGCGGAACTGTTCCCATTCGGTGAAGAGGAACAAGGCGTCGGCGCCCTCGCAGACGGCGTAGTTGGAGGAGTTGAACTCGATGGCGCCGTCGGGGAGGTCGGCGAGTGCTTGGTGGGCGTTGTCGATCGCCTGGGGGTCGGTGGCGCGGATGGTGGCGCCGGCGTCGACGAGCCGGCGGATGTTGGCCAGGGCCGGGGCGTTGCGGATGTCGTCGGTGCCGGGTTTGAAGCTGAG
>CAYFTY010001121.1:0-1686 GCA_964346045.1 uncultured Bradymonadales bacterium
GTAGTCATCGTAGCTCATGTGACGCAGCTCCAGGCTGCCTGAAGCCGCAATCCACAACGATCCCCAGATTTGCACTTCGAAGGTCGAGGCGAAGTGAACGAAGGGATTGAAATCTGCAAACCGGTGGAATCCGTTTCCAAGCGCCAAACCCGCACGCAGCTCCGCACCCTCTCCAGGCCAGAACATATGAACCATGGGCGCGACGTCGAACACATTCGAATTCACCCATTTTGTACCGTATGTCGCGCTTGTCCACGAATACTCCAGCCTTAGACCAACACTCAGATGCCCGGCCGCCACGTCAGCGACCACCGGTCCGCCCGAAAGCCTGAAAACACTGACCCATCCTAGATTGTCGGACTCATTCAGGCCGTCCATGATGGGGAGATTCGTGTTACCGGTCGCCGGGTAAGAAAAGAGCATCGCAGCCCCGTCGAGAATCACGATTGGGAGCGGAGAGGCGGCTTCGATAAAGAGATACTCATTGACCCACGTAAACGCGGCTTCCGGATAGATGAATGGCTTGTATTTCGGGTCGGGATCGCCGTCGGTCACGTTTGTATAGCGCAGCGGTAGTGACGCTCTCGCGCCTCCTACGTCGGCCATCCCAACAGCCGGGATTCCAATGAGTAGTGCAAAAAACACGAAGCTAACACGTCTCATGACGTCATCCATCCAAAGGAGTCAAACCCGTTGAGACCATTCGTTGTCTCTTCCAAAAGACGAAGGACACCCCCGATTCATTCAATGGCAGACTCCTGGGTGACCACGCGCTCGCATCGAACCCAGCGGCAGTAGCCGGGGTCGGCGAGGTCGATCGCAGCGCCCGTCCGCGTACAACACATGCTCTAGTTCATAGAGTTCGTCGACCAGCTCATCGAGCTCGTCTTTCAGCTCGTCCTTCGAGGGCGCATCGCCGGGCGTCGCCGTCGCGAAATCTTCGATGGAAAAGTCGCCGTCGAACGGCACGAGATAGGGGTTCGAGTGCGGGCTTCAAGATCGGAGTCCGGACTCCTGACCTGGAGATGAGCACCTCGAGCAGCAAGGATCGCGGGATCTTCGCAACGATATTGCGGAGCGAGAAGCTCGAAACATTCACGGGCCTGCGGTACGATACCCTACGATCGGCGCGCACGTCGGGCTCGCCGGGTACCTGCCAGAAGAGCAGATTGTGACCACAGACAGCGACTTTCGAAAACTCGTGCGCGCCCGGATGAAAGAAGCGGGTGAGACCTACACCGTCGCTCGAGCCG
Source organism: uncultured Bradymonadales bacterium (assembly GCA_964346045.1). Taxonomy (GTDB): domain Bacteria; phylum Myxococcota_A; class Bradymonadia; order Bradymonadales; family Bradymonadaceae; genus CAYFTY01. The sequence continues at coordinate 1,254 of CAYFTY010001121.1, forward strand.
CCCTCCTTGCCGAAGGGCATGTCGAGAACGTAGCCGCCACCCTTGAAGGATGGCATGTGACGGGACCGAGCAAACCTCACTATGAATTCGAGTTGAGTGACTACGCGGCCGCCATCGATCCAGAGCTCGAGTTCGAAGGACTTCCCACGGCGTATCTCGAGTCGGTCATCCCCGAACCGAAAGCGCATGCGGTGATCATGCAATCGATTGATACCAGCCCCTACCAGGGAAAGCGCATTCGCTTCTCGGCCGCAATTCGGTGCGACGAGAGAACCGAGGATGCCGACCTCTGGCTACGTGTAGTCCCCTACAAGCGCGAGTGGAGTTTTGCGGCGGGCTCCTTCGATGCAACCACCGAGTGGCAGGGAGGTGCCATCGGTATCGACGTAAATCCGCATGCATCATCGATCATGTTCGGCCTGAGTTTAAGCGG
>CAYFTY010001122.1:0-1684 GCA_964346045.1 uncultured Bradymonadales bacterium
GCTTCACTTCGGGCCGCGTCCAATCGTAGGCATTGACGAAACGCGCTACGATGCGGCCCTCCCGATCAATGATATAGGTTTCGGGGATGAGTTCTGTTCCGTATTCAGCGGCGACGCTCGCGTCGGGATCCCAGAGAACCGTCATCGCACTTCTCTGTCCGGGCAGAAATTGCGCCATGAATTGGTCCATGTCGGCCTTCTCGGTGTCATGGCTCACCGCTACCATCACCATGCCCTGCTCTTCGTACTGACGAACCAGATTTTCCATGCTTGGCATCTCTTCGCGGCATGGTGCGCAAAAACTCGCCCAGAAGTTCAGGAAGACGACCTTGCCTCGGTAATCGACCAGACTATGCATCTGCCCGGTTGTGTCGGGGAGTTGAAATGCCGGTGCGGGTCGGTCGACCCACTCGCCGTTCAGTTCGGCGACCGCCGAGACCACCGCTGGCGACTCACTGGCAGACCACGGCGCGAGCAGCGCGGCGACACCCGCGGCGAGCGCGGCACCGAGAATGAACCCTTTGACCCTGGGGGAATTCAGCATGAGATCACCAATCGTTTCGTAAGGAACGGGTAAGGCGAAAAGCCGTCTCTTCGTCAGACGAAGAGAGCTCTTGCTCGGCGGCCCACTTGTCGGGCCACTGCGAGCGCAGGGCGTCTTGAAGCTCGGGCTCCCCAAAACGCATGAATGGATTGTAGCTTCTCTCTTCACCGAGGCTGGTCACAAAGAGACCATCCGCTGCCCTCGCCCGCTCGAGCATCTTCTGCGCCACGCTATGTTCGGGCTCGATCGAGAGCGCGAATTCGATATTTCGCACCGAATAATCGTGACCCGGCGCAAATCGCACTTCGTCGTCGATCGATGGGAGGACATCGCGGAAGGTCTCGAAGAGCACTCCCGGATTGCCGCCGAATCGACAATTCCCCGCTCCGCCGACAAAAACCGTATCTCCGCTGAAGAGCCAGCCGTCGGCGGCCAGGCTGATGTGGCCAGGTGTGTGCCCCGGCGTGTCGTACACATCCAGATGCAAATTCCCCACGCGAACGACGTCTCCGGCGCCAACCGCCTCATCGACCGACTCTCGTTTGATCTGATTGAGGATGGCATTTGCGTCGACCCTCCCTGCGACGAGGAGCGCGTCCGGGTAGGCCTCGAAAATGGCGTCGTCACCACCGACGTGGTCGGGATGAAAGTGGGTGTTGATCACATAGCGTAGATCCCAACCTCGGTCCTCGAGCGCCTCGAAGGTGGCCGCCGGATCGATCGGGTCGATCACTGCAGCAACGCCTCCCTCATCAGCGATCAGATAGAAATAGTTGTCGCTGATTCCACTCTCGAGAATTTCAACCTTCATCACCTTCTCCTTCCCGGGTAGACGACAATCTTCTGCCCCGGTTGCAGCGTATTATTACGACGCACTTTGCGGTTCCAACGCTTCAAGTCTTTGACAGTCACGCGATATTTGCGAGCAATGAGCCAGAGACTTTCTCCCGATTTCACGCGATGATAGAACCTGCGCGGCCGCTTCTTTTTGCGTTTGATCCGCTTGTGCTCTTTGGATCCGGCCACCACCGCCTTGACCTCGCTTTCGCTGACGAGCGCCACGGTACTTCGATCGAGATCCTCGGGTGCGTAGACCTGAAGGACCATGTCATCCTGAAGTTTCGCGCATAAATCGAGGTA
>CAYFTY010001123.1:0-1682 GCA_964346045.1 uncultured Bradymonadales bacterium
ATGAACTCCTTATCGACCCGGTCCGCCAAACCCAGGATGTTGAGGTCGGCCTTCGGGACGCGCTCGAGAGCCTCGACAAAATCTCCGTCTTCCACATGAAATTCAGTATCATTCGGCAGTCGCGCGTCTTCGGCGAGTTGCTCGAGATAGCGCCGCGCCATGCGTTGCGAACTGTCTTCCCGGCAGACAGTCACCAGTCGAATCGTCCCTCGCCAGTTGCGCCAGATCTGGTAGGCAAAAAGCACGGCGAGGTCGAGGTTGGCCAGCCGCAGACCAAGCTCCCAATCGGGGCTCTGGTCGCGTACCCAGACGTTGATCGTCCGCTCGCGCCCCGTACCAGCTTCGGGATGCAAAAAGAGAAACGCAGCGCCCATCTGGTCGCGCACCGCCACGTCATAGAGTCCCTGCAATGTCTCTTCTGGCTGGGCGTGCGCGAGCCCGAAAAGTACATTCGGCCGAAAATACCCTCCGCACATCACCGCGGAGCTCTGAGACACCCCCTGAACGAGCGTTTCGGCTTCGACGACCACAGACGATGTATAGAGGCCCTCGAGCTGAAAGTCTTTTGCAACCTCGTCGATCGCTTCGAGGTCGCGACGACGACCCGAGAGGCGACGCATGAGTCCGCCGATACCGGGCATGGTCTTCGGCTCTCGGCGGGTCTGCTCGAGAGTCGATTCCATCTCTTCATGGGCGACGACGCTTCCAGGCGCTGCAGATTCCTCGTCCTCAGGCGTGTCATCCGTGTGTTGCTCGTCTGCGGCATCAACGGCGGTCACCCCGGGCCCCCGGCGAGTCGGTGGCGGAATCGTGAACCCGGTAGGCTCATCAGGATCGGTACGAACACCGATGATCTGGATCGACCCCTTGGGTTGGACCAGCGTTCGCAAGAACCGAAAGTTCCCATCGAGCTGGGCGCGATTGAGCACCGGGACCAGGATGTCCGGCTTCCACGAGCGCTCGCTCTCGGTCTCTGGCTGGGCGGCAACCCGCTTGGCCGCCCAATCGGCAAGCGATACGAAGATCGATGAACGAACGGTTTCCCACGGCGTCTCGAGCTCACGATTGAGAAGGTAGATATAGATTGCAACGACCAGCGAGAGCGCAAAGAGCGCGAACGTCGGACTGATGACGAAGATGGCGATGATGCACGAAACCGAGCCGACGAGGGGCACCCAGATCGGGATACGGAACTTCGGTCGAAATGACACCATTCCCAGCGATTGTTCGATGAGCACCACGACGTTGATCGTCACGTAGGTGAGCATGAAAAACATCGTGATCAGCACTGCCACGCGGTCGAGACTCCCAAGGCCGAGCGCACCGCAGATGAGCAGTCCGGTAAAGATCATCGCGTTGCGGGGCTCACCGTTCTTGGACGTTCGGGCGAAGAAGTCGGCACGAGGCAGGATTCGATGGTTGGCCAACGCCTGCAAGACACGGGGTGCGGCGACAACCGAACTCAATGCCGCAGTGAAGGTCGATGCCAGAATGCCTCCGAGCACCAGTGGCGCAAATGCCGAGCGGTCGACCGAGATCAGAAAGTTAGTGGAGAGCTCTTCAGGCGTTGCGACGATACTGTACCAACCCGCGATCACGAGATAGACGAGGCCTGAGACGAGGACAGCCCCGATGGTGCCGACCGGAATGCTTCGGCGTGGCGATTTGAGATCCCCCGACAT
>CAYFTY010001124.1:0-1680 GCA_964346045.1 uncultured Bradymonadales bacterium
GATGAGAGAGCCCCCGAGCTCGGTCGGCACGTCGGTAAAAGCTGCGCGCTCGCGCAACAGGAGGAATGCGAGCGCCGAGCCCGCGACTGCGGGCAGGGCATCAGCCAGGGTCAGGGTTTCTTCGAGGCCGACCAGATAGAGCGAAATGAACGCCGGGGTGGCGAAGAGCCCGACGAGCAGAACCAAACGCACTCTCTGAGTCGCGAGTCGAAAGAGCTCTTCAGAGAGTCGGGCGAGGCCGAGCGAAGCAAGGGTTGCAAGCGATGCTCCCCAGGCAACTCGCAATCCGTCGCTGAAAGAGAGCCCCGAATCGTATCGGGTTCGTAGATATGCCTCGCCAAACCCAAAGAGGGCCAGGGCTACGAAGGTAATCGAGGCAGTGTGGCGCCATGCGGCCATGACATGCTCAAGGATGTGCGAGTCGCGAGTTCTCGACGAGGTTCAAAGCCTGTTGATGTCGAGGAACACGCGTTCAACATCGTGGTACGCCTGCCCCTCATATTGCCAGGCCAGTAATACCGCGATGACGAAGCGTGTAATAGAGCGCGTTGTTATTCGGGTCTGCCGCGATGGATGCTTTCCGGTAATCGAGGCCTTCCAGTGGTAATGCACCGCCGAAGTTGTAGTGAAAGAGACAGCCGCCGCCGACCTCTGCATAGCCAGTGTCGAATTCGTACGAAGCGTCGCCTGCTGCATCACCCTTCTCGCCGGCGTCGAGCTCTGCGTCCGCCGCATCATCCCCGATATCGTGCATCGCAACGTCAGCCGCTGGACTCAGGTCGAACGCGCCCATGTCGAGGTCGGGCTCGTCGACAACACCCCCTGTGTCGAATTCACGGTTCGGAAACTCCGAGAACGAATTGCAACCCAACACCAGTGTGATCGCACAAATGAGTACGCAGCGCTGCATGATAGCCTCGATGGAGTGTGTCTCGAGTATTCGTTCCCGGTGGCCATATTGCAACTGGCAAAGTGCCTGAGATTTCAGGTCTCGGTGGTAACGATCGAAAGCGCCTGATCGATCGATTCATCGATCTCGGATGCATCGAGGCCCATCGCTTCTCCGACCTTTATGCAGAAAGCACGTTCATTGTCGACGAATCCGTCGGTCTGCACGAAGCGGCTCATCAACTGCAAGGCTGCCAGCCGCGCATCGTGGGATCCAAGCTCTTCGGCGATCTCTTCAACCAGCGCATCGAAGTCGTTTTGATAGCGATCGTGCAGGTTGGCGAGGATGTCGAAGCCTTCCTGTTGGCTGAAGACCGATCCCTGATCGGAATGCCCGAAGAGCGGGATCTTATTGACCGTACGCGCCAGCGCGAGCCTCTCGTTCGCAGTGACTTCGTCGTCCGCAAAACTCGAGAGCATCAGCAGACGAAAGAGCGCAAAACTCTGGTTGGCATCGAGCTCTTGGAGCTCGTGACGGCGTGGCATCAGCTTCAGAAATTCTTGGTAGTCCATTATTCCACGTAATAATTGGGGAAGCGCACGCGTTCGACATTCCATCGGGCGTTGCCACCTGCACCCCACGCAACGAGAGCGGCTGTGACCACATCGTCACCCATTCGAGAAGCCGCAAAGTCGAGCGCCGTGGGCTCGACCCGGGCGCCGTAATCGAAAACAAATTCCGACACCCGCACAATATCGGAGCCATCGAGGGCGAAGATTTCTACCATCCAT
>CAYFTY010001125.1:0-1680 GCA_964346045.1 uncultured Bradymonadales bacterium
GAACCGAGCGTTCGACCACCGCGAGCAGCTCGAGAGGAATACGGATGCCGTCTCGGAAGACCGACCGTGCGACCTCGCGCCTGCTGCGAGTGTGCTCGCACCATTCCGCGTACTCGAAAAGCAGCTTTGCTTCGGGGCTGAGGGCAAACGACCGCTTCATGGCGAAATTGCCCGCGCCGGCGAGTACGGACTGAATCTTCTCGAGATTCTCACGGTCGGCCAGAGCCTCGTCGAGCCGAACGAGGGCGCGCGATGCGGCGTCGCGAAGCCTTGGATCCGTCACGATGAGCCTGATCCCCCGGGCGGCGCGACCTCGTGCGCGGCGTGCGAGTTCGAGCACACCGTTCCGCTCGGGCTCGGGCAAGCCAATCGACGTAGGTTTGTCTTCAGAGTCGTTCACGGTTCAACGATACATGATGACGGCTATACGGAACGAGCGCATTTCGGTACAGGATGTGCGAGTTCTCAGCGACCGACGAGACCGAAGATGCAGAACCAGCCGGGCTCGGGCCAACCACAACGTCTCAGATGGTACGTCACCTTGAGCGTGGTGTATCTGCTGATTCTGGCCGCGACCTTCGCGTATACGTACATCCCACGCTACCTGAAGGCCCTGGGCTGGACCGGTACTTCGATCGGTCTCGTTCTCGGGATGCACACCCTCTTGAGATCAGCGGCGATGCCGCTCTGGGCACGTCTCTCAGACTCGTCTCACGCCGGTACGACCCTCGTCAAAATTCAGTTTACCCTCGCTGATGCTGCGCTCATGGCCTTTCCATTCGCAACGCAGGGTTGGCAGATCGTCCTCTGCATGGGTGCGTTTGCTCTCACGCTCGGGACCTCGCTTCCGCTTCTGGATACGGTCGTCGTGCGGGAACTTTCGACCGAAAGTTTCGGGCGGGTCCGTGCCTGGGGCTCGGCCGGTTTTGGCCTGGCAGCCGCGGCCTTTGGCGTGCTGGGCCTCACCATGGCTCACGTCGAGATCGCACATCTCAGCCCCGAAGTGTTTGCGGGGCTATCGCTCCTGGCCGGCGTGTTCATCTACCTATTGCCTCGCTCGCGGGCGAGCCTCGCCGCCTTCGATTGGGACTCGATTCGTTCACTCGTCTCCAATCGCTGGCTCCTCGCGTTTTTTGTCGTCTGGGCAGTCCACTGGATGACTCAGATTCCCTACAACCTCTTTCTCGTCTTTCTGGCCGAAGCGAGAGGATTTCCGGGCTGGGTGCCGGGGGCCTGCGTCGCGCTGGCCATTACGTCCGAAGTTGCGGTTTTGGCGCTCGCCGGTGCAGCGGTCCGACGCGTTGGGGCAGAAAAAGTCCTCGCGCTGACCATTCTGATGACAGCGGTCCGTTGGGCGCTGACGTGGTGGTCGACGAATCCGTACCTCACGATCGCGCTACAGTCTCTCCATGGGCTGAGCTTCGGGGCCTTCTTTCTCGCAGTCATGCAGACCCTCGAGCGAGAGAGCCCCGAGTCTGTGCGTGCCAGTGCGCAGGCGGCGCTCTACGTGATCGTTTTCGGAGCCGGCTCGGCTCTTGGACAGCTCGCATCGGGTTGGTGGATCGACACATACGACTCGATCTCGCTTTTCGGGCTCGCCGCCCTCATCGAAGCAGCTCTTTTTGTGCTTTTTGTGCCCCTCGCCGTGGCATACGCGCGCCGGCTGGAGTAACTCTTTTT
>CAYFTY010001126.1:0-1675 GCA_964346045.1 uncultured Bradymonadales bacterium
ATTATGATTCGCCGAGCTTTCTGCGTTAGCGAGCGGCGCCTTCTCACGTCGCCCTGCTCGATAACGCAGAAAGCTCGGCGAATCATAATAGGCCTGCATGATGGCGAGATACCGATCGATATGCTCGATGCGCCGGTCTGGCTGCCCATCCGACCAGCACCTGGGGCACCAGGAAGAAACCTCTTGGACGGCAAATAGCCCGGTGGGAATTTCTCCATCGCGTACGCCCGAGATACCGGCGTACTCCATGATGGGATAATCGTCTGTGACCGGTCGTGCATCACGTGTGGCTTCGTCGAGGGTCTTGGCCGAAGCAGCAAAAAGGCCGATGAAATCTGTAGGGTTCTCGACGGCGATCCGAGGCAAATCCTCTCGGACACCGGGTCGCGTGCGAATCCGGTGATTCAGCTCGTCGAGTTCAATGCGAGGCGCACCCGATTTTTGTCCCACCAGAATCAGTTCGCTCGCAGCTCCACTGACCAGCATCGCATCGGGAAAGACCTCGAGAAATGAGCGCACGATCGAGAGATTGATGTTGGCCGGCACCTGGTATGCGGGCAACCACTGAGTCACAAAGCCGTCATCGCTCAGCTTCTGGCGGGCCAGTTCGTAGAACTCGACGCTGTAAAGCGACGAGACTCCTGCAAAACGAATGGGCGGGGGCTCGAGCGTGATCAGATCGTACGAGGCGTCGGGTTGCATGCGCAGATGAGTCCGCCCGTCCTGGATGTAGACATCGACTCGAGGGTCATCGAGAACATTCTGGTTTGATGCCTCGAAGTACGACGCGTGCTCGAGCACATGCCGCGAAAGGTCGACCACCTCGATTCTCTCGAGCGGATGAAGCGATGCTGCGTGGGCCGTATTGCCCACGCCAAAGCAAATGATCAACGCGCTTTGGGGATCGTCGAGATGCAGGAGTGGCAGATGTGCGAAGAGTCGCATGTAGCGGGTCGCAAACGGGGGCGTTGCCGACATACTGTGCCCGTTCGTATTCAGTCTTCGCGAGCCCGATGCTGACTCGGTGACCGAGATGGTTTCGTAGAGTCCTTCGCTCGAGGTAAGTACCTTTTCGTCGGGGTTCATCAGCGGCGCCGAAAATCGCGCGAGGATCTCTCCATCGTCGATCGATGACCATGAACCGAGGGCGATGCAGGTGGCTGCAAGCGATGCGAGAAGCCCGACGCGAGCCGGCTTCTCGTGGTGGCGACCGGCGAGCCACACCGTGATTATCGAGAGGCCTGCTGCTGTGGCCAACACCAGCATCGAAGTCTGTGTGCCCAGCCACGGCAAGAAGACGAATCCGGTGATCATCGAACCAGCCACCGCTCCGGCCGTGTTAGCCAGATAAAGCGCCCCCGCACGTGTGCCGATCGAGGCTTCGGCATCTTGCACGAGTGCGTTCGCGACCGGATACGCAAATCCCATCAGGAACGCCGGAAGGCCTATCACTGCAGCGATGTTTCCGAGCTGCCAGAGGGTCTGGCCCGTCCAGGTCGTCCATGCCTCGGAGAGCTCGAATCGAGAGACGTCGGCTGGAGTATGCGACCAGAGCAAAAAGAGCGCTGATGCGACGACCCCGGCCTGCGCTACCACGTAGATGAGAGTGGGACGTCGAATATGGCGATGAATGAATCCTCCCGCCGTCGAGCCAAGCCACATCGCTACGAGCATC
>CAYFTY010001127.1:0-1668 GCA_964346045.1 uncultured Bradymonadales bacterium
AGACCCGTCGGAGCTGCTCGTGGTGGTGAATTTGCCCGAAACCGCCCTCGGAAATGTATATCAGGAACAGTCTGCATACGTGATTTCCGAGGCGCTGGGACAGGCGCAGTTCGATGCCGCCGTAGAGCGGATCAGTCCGGTGGTCGACCCGAGGACGGGGACGATCCGGGTGACGCTTCGCATCGAGGATGCGAGCGACGAGGTGACCGAAGAAGAACGAACGCCCGAAGAGGCGGCACCGCCTGCAAAGCGTCTGCGTCCGGGGATGTTCGTCAAAGTCTATATCGTGACTTCACGTCAGGACGACGCACTCGTCGTCCCGCGTCGTGCCGTGAGTTACACCGACGATCAGGCCACGGTATTCACAGTGAAAGACGGGATCGCAGTTCGCAAAGCGGTCGACACCGGGATCACCGAAGGCGCCTGGATCGAGATCCAGGCTGGTATTTCTGCGGGAGACCCGGTGATCGTGCTCGGGCAAGACGGTCTGCGTGACGGAACGCCGGTCGATGTCGAGTTTCGAGAACCTGAGGCCCAATGAGCGAGTCTCTTGAAGAGAGCGACCGACTGGCATCGGTCGCAGCGTGGTCGGTCGAGAGACCCGTCGCGACGCTGATGGTAGTCGTGGCGGTGGCCGTCTTTGGATACATTTCGTACGAGCGGCTGCCCGTCAATCTGATGCCTGAGCTCAGCTATCCGACGCTGACGATCCGTACCGAATTACGCGGCTCGGCACCCGAAGAAGTCGAAGAGAACATCACGCGGCCGCTCGAAGAGATCGTGCGCACCGTAGAGGGCGTCGTCGGCCTGTCGAGCACGAGCCGCGCCGGTCAATCGGATATTGTCCTGCGCTTCGCCTGGGATACCGACATGGATTTCGCCACGCAGAAAGTGCGTGAGCGCGTCGAGTTGATTCCCCTCCCCGAGGATGCTGAGACACCGCTGCTCTTGCGCTACGATCCCGCGCTCGATCCTTTCATGAGAATCGGTGTTTCGGGTCGGGCGTCGTTGTCCGAGTTGCGTCGTCTCTCGGAGTTCGAAATCCAGCGCGCGCTCGAAAAGGTCGAGGGCGTTGCGATGGTCAAGGTGCGCGGCGGACTCGAAGAAGTCATTCGCGTCGATCTCAATCCCGGTCGGATGGGCCAGCTCGGCGTCACTGCGGGAGAGGTCTCCCAGCGTCTGGCAGCCGAAAACGTAAATCTCGCGGGAGGAGCGCTCTCGGAAGGCGACGTCACGTACCTCGTGCGCACGCTAAACGCCTTCGATGACATTACCGAGATACGTGAACTCATCGTGGCCTATCCAGATGGTACCCCGGTGCGTCTGGGTCAAATCGCCGATATCTATCGAGACGTGCGCGACCGCGAGGTGATCACTCGTATCGGCACCGACGGCCTCGTCAGCGAGAGCGTGGTCGTGGAGGTCTTCAAAGAGGCGGACGCCAATATGGTGCAGGTCTCGGAGAGGGTACGAAAGGCCCTCTACGGCAGTGAAGAAGCGCTCGAAAAACGGGCACGCAAGCTCGGCCGCGACCGGGCCGGGGTCGTGGCGGCGCAGTCGATGCTGGTCGTATTAGACGAGCAGGGAATCGCCAGTGGTGCACCGATCGCCAAGAGCGACATCGTCATCGACCAATTGCCGTCGGGCATCAATATCGACGTGCTCAAC
>CAYFTY010001128.1:0-1667 GCA_964346045.1 uncultured Bradymonadales bacterium
GACCGGTACGATCCGTCGGTCGAACTAGTGTTCAAACTCGCGGCGTTTTTCGAGGGTCGCATAATCCACAAAGCCCAGATCGACGGGCTTTTTGAGTTTATACGCACGCTCACCGGCCACGAAGACGACCGAAATGTGGGTCTGGTGCACCCTCACATCGGCGCCGCCATAGACCTCGGTCCGGCTCAGTGCCTGGATTTTATCTTCGAGATTTCTGCTCATCTCTTCGCCTGACAATCGAGGCCGGTTTCAAAGAGGGCGACTCTCTTTCAATCGTCGTCTGAGAGAGCCTCGAAAAGGATGGCGATATTGTCCATCAGCTGCTGATGGTCTTCGGTCAACTTCTCGTGGTGTTCCTTGACGTCTACGTGCGTCGCCATCGATTCGGCATGTGCCTTTTCGTAGAGGTTGTGGAGGTCGTCCGAAGACTCGTTCTCGTCGTGCGCTGCCAGTTCTTTTTCGTGGTGGTTAATATGCATATGATGCGCGCGAATCGCGGCTGCGTGAGCTTCCATTTCGGCGTCGATCTCGAAGATCGTTGCCTCGATGCGACGCAACATCGCCAGAGCATTGCGGTGGTCGCTTCGCCAGAGGCTGATCTCGCGCAGCCAGTCGGCGTGGTCGTGATGCGCCTGCTTATGATCTTCTTTCATGTTGTCTTCGATGGTCATGAGGCCTCCTGAGGTATTTGAGAACATGCCGCCTTAGATTGGTGAATTCGACGTCATTCGACAAGCTCGGACTTGGATTCTGGTGCGACGACTCCACGCATTTGCGCAAAATTCACCGGCGCCTTGCGCTTCTTTGCCGCACGAGGTCAGGGCGTGTTCAGACTGAGGCTCAAAAGACCGTGGAATCCGGGGATGGGGCCCCATGTGGCGTTGGTCTGGTCGAGCATATTTTCGACATCGAAGGCGACCCGCACCGAATCGTGCCATCGATATGCAACGCCGGCTCCTACCAGCAGATAGGCCGGGGCTGCGGGACTGCCCTCGGGAACACTCAATGCCGCTCTGCCTCCGAGGCTCATGCGCGTCTCGAGCGACCTGTCAAAGAACGAGCCGACGGTTTCGAAGCGGGCCGAGTGCGCGGTGCGAAGCGGCAGTCGGTCGCCGCTCTCGAGCTCACGCGCGATGGGCAAAAATGCATAGTTGAGTCGGGTGCTCAGCCAGCTCGGGACCCGGTTGAGCTGCAGTGAAGCATTCACGCCTCCCGTCATCAGCTTACCGGCGTTCACCGACGTAAAGGTGCTCGGCTCGTCGGGCACGCTATCCGATACGATCCCGTTTTCGATGAGGTGCACAAAGCCCTGCAGCTCGATGCCGAAGTGTCGATCGTCGGTGCGAAAGACCGAGCCCAATCGGAATGAATTCAGAGTTTCGGGCTGCAGCTCGGGATTTCCGACGACGATATAACCCACTTCGCTGTGGTCGAAGAATAAGAAGAGTTCCTCGGCCGTGGGTACGCGACGCGTCCTCGAGATGCTGGCGCGGCCGACGAATCCGGCCCCGAAATTGTAGGCGCTGCCGATTTCGGCCGAGAGGCCGGCGTCGTAGCGACTCGCGTAGGCTGCGCGCACGCGGGCGTGCAGCTCGAGGTCTTGCGAAGCGTACGATCATACAAAGTAGCAGAGGTCAAGGACGGCCAGATGTGCGAACTACGTGAAG
>CAYFTY010001129.1:0-1662 GCA_964346045.1 uncultured Bradymonadales bacterium
GGTGACGTTCGCAGGAAGTCGGTCCGCCCCGAGCCAGGCGCGCCACAGCGCAATGGACCGCTGGCGTGCAGGGCTCGGCGCCTGCCGATCGTAGGCGCCGTTGCGCTGAAGCAGGGTGCGCATTCGAGCCTCGCCAATCGCACCGTCGGCGAAACCGTGCCCTGCTTGCCAACCGCAGTGACGCATGGCCACGCCCTCGACGACGCGCTGAGCATGAAGCCTGGTCAGCTCGTTCGGCGCGTCGAGCAGATCGAGCACGGCGAGCGCTCCCTCGACATCGCGAGCGATGAGGGCGTGGACCGCTGGCGTAAAGTCGTTGTGGAGCGGGTCGGCGTCATCGTCGAGCGTGGCCACCAACCGAGCCAGCTCGGCGTCCATCTGCGGAGCCACCGGGGTTGCGGCATCGGTTTCGAGCGGCGGTCTCTCAGCCGTCCCTGCCTCGTCTTCAGTGAACGGCGTGGCAGGCTGCGGCGAGGGCCGCCCACAGCAGGTGAGCAGTGCAATACTGGCAAGCCAGCAGATTAATCTACCAAGGTATTTCAACTCGTGCATGACGTGCTCCATCTCGTAATACGCTTCGTGGGAGTAGAACGTCGATGGCAGGCGAGCCGTTGTGGGAAAGAGCTGAAACTCTCCGCCACTGTCGGACCCGACTTTGACAGTTAATACTCACATGAATTCCAAAAAAAGCAGACAGATCAACGCGTTACCTTCGAAAGGCGAAGATCGGCCATGTGAGTAGGTTCTCAGGCGTGGTCGAGGATCGTGGGTAGATTCTTTATTCCCAAAGATTTCAAACGTCTCGACGCCTCAACACGGGGTTCGGTCACCTGCCAGATGGTGTGAGAAGGCCCTTTTAATTGGGCAAGTTTAATCTGTTTGAGGTCGTCACGGATGTTACGCCAGGTGTCACTGCAGCTCAGCTCGGCGATTCGTTCGATGAGAAGCGCGAGCACCGTCAGGAACACATGAGCATGTATGCGGTGCGGCGCCCAGTGAAACACGGGGCGCATCTTCAGTCCGCTCTTCAACTGACGCCACGCCTGCTCAACGCGCATCAGTTGCTTGTAGCCCAGAGCAAGGTCTTCTGCGCTCAGCATGTCGTCGTTGCTGTGAACCACGAACTTGCCGTCGTGCTTCTCAGCCTCGCGCACGGCCGCGCGGTTGACTCGAAGCTTGCCTGTCTTGGTTCGTCGGAGGTAGCGACCGTAGCGTCGGCTGGCCACCAGCTCGAAGATTCGCTTCGTGTAGGAGCTGCTGTCGAGGTCTCTGAGCGAAGCGAGCTCAGCCTCGAGCTCGTGGAGCACCTTGTCTCGATGCTTGCGCTGACGGGTGACTTCGTCGGGGTTGTGGCAGACGACGTATCGTCGTCTGCGTTCGCCATCACCGACCAACACTTCCTTGACTCGCAAGTTGTCGGCCACCGTCTTGTAGCGTCCCGGTCGCGTCGTCACCTCTTCGACGACCTCGCCTCCTCGGTGCAAGGGCATGCAGACGATGAACTTGCCGCCACCCAGCGAGAGGGTGCGCAGGTTCTCGGCGCTGACCATGCCAGCGTCACCGACGAACACGCATCCCCTGATGCCTGCGGGGGCTGTGGCGACGGCTGCTGCGATGGATGCAACGACTGCGGCAACGGCTGCAATTGTCGACGAGGTGGAG
>CAYFTY010001130.1:0-1658 GCA_964346045.1 uncultured Bradymonadales bacterium
AAGGCCCGCCGCGTGCTGGCCGCGATGGAAGGGGCCGCGCGCGAGGGCAAGGGGCTCCAAAGCCGCCGACACCGCTCAAAAAGACCTCGAAAGCAGCTATTCGGCGCTGCTCGAGCGCAAGGAGATCGGCTACTCGCGTGCGCTCAACGATATCGTTCAGGACGATGTCGTAGAGGCACAGGCATGGTTCGAAGACCGCACGCCTCGCGAACTCGCCCGTGAGATTGGATTTCCACTCGGCGTGTTCCTGATCTTTTTGATTCTGCTGGTGCTCATGGATCGCCAGATCCGCGCCATCATATTTCGCCGCCAGGCACAGGTGGGAACCCTCGTCAACCCCTGGATTACCCAGCTTGCGCGCGCCTCGATCTCGGTTCTTGGCCGCGTCGCTCCCGTGCTCGTCCTCCTCCTTTTTACCTACTTCCCGATTCGAGCGGTCGTGGGCGTGCTGCCGTGGACGATCGCGGTCACCGAAATGATCGGTGTCCTGCTCTTCTACCGCTTCTTTCACAGCATCGTGGTCTCGACGTTTGGCTATCGACTCGTCGAAGTGAGCGACGAGGCCGCGCAGCGTTTGATGACGTACGGCATCTGGGTCGTGCGCGTGCTGACCTATTGGATGGTGCCCTTCGAGATTGTGGAGGCCTTCGAGTATCGATCTGAGTTTGCCTCTTTTCTGAACACCATCCTGCTCCTCTCGACGGCCGTCCTGGCGCTCGCGCTGGTACCCATCAAAAAAGACGTGATCGAGATGCTCTCGCTCGAGGAGTCTGCGTCGAGCCAGCGATTCACCGCCATGGCCGAGCGCTACTACTATCCCGCCATCATCCTGACGGTCATCTTTCTGGTACTGGCATGCTTCGGCTACACGGCTGCAGCTCGCTTCGTGCTGATCCGGGGATACGGTGCCGTGATCATCATCTTTTCGTCGCTTCGCATCGGCCGATGGGTGCGAGCGCAGGTCGAAAACATGGTCGCCGAGGCGGCGTCGGCCGACGAAGCCGAACTATTTCGCAGCATCGGTCGCCTTCTACGCTTTGCGTACACGCTCTTTCTAGCCTGGTTCTTGCTCGTCGCGCTCAAATTGATGGGCCCGATCCTGACGATCCTCGAGGTTCCGATCCTCGTGATCGGCAAGACCTCGATCACCCCGATGGCGATCGTCGACGCCCTCTTCTTTCTGGGCGTTGCGATCCTTCTCGGCAAGGTCATTCGAGCGGTGTTGCTGACGAGAGTCTTCCCGGTGCTCGAGGTCGAGGTCGGCGTTGGCTACGCCTTCAACACGTTGGTGAATTACGCCATCATCGTGCTCGGGGTCATCGTCGCGCTGGCCGCACTCGGGATCGATTTTTCGTCGCTCACCGTGCTCATTGCCTCCCTCGGCGTCGGAATCGGGCTCGGTCTTCAGACCCTCACCGAAAACCTGGTCTCGGGATTCATCCTTCTCTTTGGGCGCTCCGTGCAGAAAGGAGACGTCATCACGGTGGCAGATGTCTATGGAGAGGTGCAGGCCGTGGGGGCGCGCTCAGTCGTGATTCGCACGCCGGATAATTACGATATGCTGATCCCGAGCAAGCAGCTCGTGAACGGGCAGGTCATCAACTGGTCTTATCGCGACAGCTTCGTACGCCTGAGCATGCCCGTGGGCGTAACCTACA
>CAYFTY010001131.1:0-1655 GCA_964346045.1 uncultured Bradymonadales bacterium
TATCATCCTGATCCGTAATCAAAAGATTGCCAGCAAGGCTCGAACGTCGGTCGGCATGTGCCGTCGACGCGATCGCCAGAGCCGTCAAACTCGTGACGAGAAAAATAAAAATCTGCTTGGTGTGGGTCCGCATCAGGGCCTCCAGTTTCATACAACCAGTGATAATTATTGTGACGCTCGATGAGCGCTTGCCTGCGAATGGGAGGGTCATACCGCAGAAAAAATCGCTCTGCAATTCGAACGGCCGTACTTTTCAGGCACTTTCAGATGCTCGCTGGCCCGCACGAAATGACGCAGTGCACCATGTCGACCTCGCGAGGGACTCGAATAAGTTGACCACCTTGCGGATCGTCGCTTAGACTCGCTACTGCACGCTGGTCAACCACATTTGGAGACGAGTACACATGAAAGTACTGAGCAAGTTGTTTGTCATTCTCAGCATCGTTTCACTGGCATTCGCCGTGGGATGCGAGAATAAGGAAGAAGCCAAGACCGATGAGCCCGCAGCCGAAAAGGCCGCCGAGGGCGAAGGTGAAGCCGAGGAGGCCGAAGAGCCCGCAGCCGAAGAAGAGGCTGCAGAGGGCGAAGCGGCTGAAGGCGAAGAGGGCGCTGCCGCCGAAGGTGAAGCCAAAGAAGGCGAGGGTGAAGAAGGCGAAGAGCCCGAAGCCCCGGCTGAGTCGCAATAACGAGCGCTCGATATTTCAAAAGAAAACCCGAGTCCACGCGGACTCGGGTTTTTTCATGTGTGCTCGAGGCTGGGCTCAGATCGAAACGGTCTCGAGGTCTGGTACCGTCTCGAAGCGTGCTTCGGTCGCGTCTTTGATGTCATCGAGGGATACATCGGGCGCAATCTCTTTGAGCACGAGATGGTCGCCTTCGACATCGAAGAGTCCGAAATTCGTGATGACTCGGTCCACGACCTGGGTGCCGGTCAGGGGAAGAGTACATTTCTCGAGGACCTTCGAATCCCCGCTGCGTGCTGTATGCGTCATCAAGACGACGACACGCCTGGAGCCGGCGACCAGATCCATGGCGCCGCCCATTCCTTTGACCATCTTGCCGGGGATCATCCAGTTGGCCAGGTCACCCTCTTCACTGACCTGCATGGCGCCGAGGATGGAGAGGTCGATATGGCCACCGCGGATCATCGCGAAGCTCATGGCGCTGTCGAAGAACGAGCTGCCCGGCCGAGCCGTGACCGTCTGTTTTCCGGCATTGATCAGATCGGCGTCTTCTTCGCCTTCGTAGGGGAAGGGACCGATGCCCAACAGCCCATTTTCGCTATGAAGCGTCACGCTCATGCTCGCCGGGATGTGGTTGGCGACCAGCGTCGGAATTCCGATGCCGAGGTTGACGTACATGCCGTCTTCGAGCTCTCGAGATGCGACCTGTGCGAGTTGTTCTCGTGAAAGTGCCATTGTCTATCTCCTATGCTCGATTATTGGGGGCGCGGACGTGTGGTGCGTTGTTCGATCCACTTTTCGTAATGCGCGCCTTCGATGATGCGCTGCACGAAGATCGACGGGATATGAACCTCGTCGGGATCCAACTCACCAGGCTCGACCAACTCCTCGACCTCGGCGACTGTGA
The DNA here is from genome assembly GCA_964346045.1 of uncultured Bradymonadales bacterium. Lineage (GTDB taxonomy): Bacteria > Myxococcota_A > Bradymonadia > Bradymonadales > Bradymonadaceae > CAYFTY01. Next base: position 1,591 of record CAYFTY010001131.1, read on the forward strand.
TCTTGCCCGCCATCGCCATGATCGAGTTGAAGTTGCGGGCGGTCTTGCGAAAGACCAGGTTGCCC
>CAYFTY010001132.1:0-1654 GCA_964346045.1 uncultured Bradymonadales bacterium
CGGGCCTGATCGGGTCGGCGCTGAGTGCGTTTCTCACGACGGGCGGACACGAGGTCTACCCGCTCGTGCGCTCGAAGCCTGAGCCGAATACCAACGAGATCGAGTGGAATATCAAGGAAGATCGTATCGATGTATCGTCGCTCGAAGGACTCGACGTCGTCGTGCATCTCGCAGGTGAGCCGATCACCGGCCGATGGTCCGAAGAGAAGAAAAAGCGGATTCTGAACAGCCGGGTCCAGGGTACGCGACTGATGGCCGAGACGCTGGCCGGGCTGAATCACGGCCCGGAGACCATGATCTCAGCATCTGCCGTTGGCTATTACGGCGACCGGGGCGACGAGACGATCACCGAAGAAAGCAAGCCCGGTGAAGGCTTCCTCGCCGAGGTTTGCAAGGCATGGGAGGAGTCCGCTGATCCCGCGCGGGAAGCAGGTTTGCGTGTCGTACACCCTCGCATCGGGGTCGTGATCACCCCTCAGGGCGGCGCGCTCGAACAAATGCTCACCCCGTTCAAAATGGGTGCTGGCGGGGTTGTGGGCTCGGGCGATCAATATATGAGCTGGATCACCCTCGACGATATCGTCGGCGCCTTCTTGCACGTGATGAACACCCCCGAACTCGAGGGGCCGATCAACTTCACGGCGCCAAATCCAGTGACAAACAGGGTGTTTACAAAAACCCTGGGCAAAGTCTTGAGTCGTCCCACGTTCATTCCTGTCCCCGAGTTTGGCATCCGAATGGCGTTCGGCGAGATGGGAGAGAAGTTGTTGCTGGAGGGAGCAAAGGTGCTTCCGACCCGGTTGCAGGAATCCGGGTTCGACTTCCTTCATTCACAGCTCGAAGACGGGCTCCGGGCCGAACTCGGCCTCTGATCATTCGGCTGCAGCGATATCGTGAAAATCGTGCTCGCGCTCGAGCGAGTGCAGATAGGCGTCCCCCGAGAGCTCGGTGGCGTTGGCTCCCTCCATATATTGTAAGAGCCCGGCTTCTTCGTAGTGGGGAAGCATCCGATCCGTGAGAAGTCCAATGGCTTTGAGATTGGGAACCAGCCGCGTGAACATCACCTGCCGAAACTCGTGCAGCCCCGGCATGTCGAGCACCAACTCGCGCCACTGACGACGCGACATCTTGTGTTCGAACCACTCTTCGTGGATCTCGTACATCATGAATCGGTTCTGCATCAGAAGTGCGACCTCGAAGACCCAGTCTTCGCGCTCGCGGCGTGCTTTTTCGGAGATATTCTCAGTGATGTGTTCACGCAACGCGAGCACCCCGTAGTGAACGTGGCGTGCCTCATCGCGGATCACGTAACGAAGCATCTCTTTGAGGAGCGGCTCTTCCGTCCATTTGTAGAGCATCCCGAACGCACCGAGTGCGAGGCCCTCGACCATGATCTGCATCCCCAGAAATTTCATGTCCCAGCGCGAATCGCTGATCAGTGCGTCGATGATCGTGAAGAGGTTATCATTGATGACGTAGAGCTTCTCTAGCTTCTGGTCGATGTAGCGGTGAAAGACCTCGACATGACGTCCTTCGTCGACAACCTGCGTAGCGCCATAGAGCTTGCCGTCGACCCATTGAACCGACTCTGTGACCTGAGCAGCCGCTGAAAATGTTACCCTAAACTTGCCCAACTCCGATACGAACGAGGACA
>CAYFTY010001133.1:0-1653 GCA_964346045.1 uncultured Bradymonadales bacterium
AGCCGACCGCGACCACGAACGTCGCGCTGAATCGAAAGCCACCCGAAATGCCGGCGCCGCCGAGCCCGCCCACGACGATCCAGCAGGTGTACATGGCCCATGCCGCCAGAAGCGCCAATACTGGCGACAGGGCGAGGTTCGGACCTTTCGGTTGTTCGGCCTGTTCGGGGCTCGACATGCTACTCCCGAGGGTTGTGTTTCATTCTATGAAGCTACGATATCGATGATGAGGCGTCCATGCTGAGCTGTTGCCATCCAGCCGAGCTTGCGGCGGGAACAGCCACGGGGTGGAAGCTGCGTGCGGCTCAGGCATGGCTGGAGGAGTGAACAGCGCTTGCGTCGTTTGTGACGCGGGTTGTTGCGGAGTAGGCCTGCTCTCTTGCCAACCCTGACCACATCGGCTCTCATCGGTCATCTCCTCAAAACGAGATGGCTCATGACCGACGAACCAGCACGTCCAGATTTCGTCCCCGCCGATGTTGAATGGAACCCTTCGTAGAACGAGTGGGAGCTCGGCGCGAAAAACGCCGACGGCGAGGCGATCGGTGAGTCGCTATGGTGGGCCATGAAGCGCTTCGGATCCGCTCGGGAGCAGGCACAACGTGTTGCCCGGTAGACGGGCGACTTTCGACGCCCCGGTGCGGCTCAGGGCATGCAGTCTATTCCATAGCGACGAACGTGCAGGTCGTCGTCGGCTCGATACACAGCCCAAGCCCCCTGGGCATCGCATGCGGCGCGCACCTCCGTGGCAACGGGTATCTGGGTTTCGGTCATTGTGCCCGCTCGCCGATCGACGATATGTGGAGATCCGTCGGTGCGTGACGTCACGAGATACGCCTCCTGACTGTCGGTCTCGGCGACGTCGAATGCGAGCCCATACACGCGCGGTTCTTCGCGTCCCAGCGAGCAGATATCGAAGTCTGTGAGTCCCGACGTGACAGGCCCGTCGAGTGTCGCCTCATCCGTCTCGAGCGCACCGAAGGCTCGGTTTGTCTGCACGCTAACATCAAAGAAAGCCGCTAGCGCAAACGAGTTGTCGAGTAGCTCAAATCGGTAGGGTACCGACGGCGACACCGATGCCGCGTTGCGTTCCAGCGTAACGGCACTCGTACCCCGTACGGAGTTGATGGAATATGCGCTGGAGCGAACGTAGCTCACGAGACGCACGTCGCCCTGGTCGATGCCCACCTCGAAATCGACGACGGCGGGCGCCGACGACACAATCGAGCGGTCGACCGCGGTGAGCTGGTCGAGGAGCGCGCCTTTTTCTTCCTCGAGCAGAAAGGCGCTCAGGTTGGGAGACGAGTCGTAGCGCACCACACCCCATTCGCCATTCGTGGTCGCAAAGAGGCGCAATCCAGAACCGTTGGTTTGGTTTCGGATGAACGAGATGCTCCCTTTACGGCACACCACGGGGTCACCGAGCACGCACCGCGCGTACTGGGCGCTACTCGTGCGGTTGGCAGCCATGAATAGGACCTGATCGCCTCGAGCGATCACGTCGAAAGCCTGATCGCCGTCGCGTACGTCGGAGAAGAGCGGTTCAAACGCGTTCTGCTCGGGATCGACGATCTCCAACTCCTTTTCTCGTGTGAGAAAGCGGAGCTGAACGATGAGGGTCGGTGCGCCATTCTCGTCGATGGCATCCGTCGT
>CAYFTY010001134.1:0-1652 GCA_964346045.1 uncultured Bradymonadales bacterium
CCATGCATGTGCAGGTCCCCACGCATGCGATGGCAAAGCACTTTGAGACGCTCGAAAGTCGAGAGATAAGCACCGCGCCAGATCTCCATATACGGCCGGTGGTCCATCGGGTTTTTCGAGAGAAGGTGCCGTATGCGATTCGACGGCAGAAAGGTGTACGAACTGACTTCGGGGTGCTTGCGCAGGATCCAATTTCGCGTGTTCTCGAATCGCGTGTAGGAAAGCGAGCGAATGTCCTGGTCGATATTGTAGAGAACACCGCGCCGGTTGGTCGTCCCTGCCTCTCTGGCCACGTAGGGCACAAATGGGTCGATCACAAAAATCAGGTCTGCATCGCGATGGATGGCTTCGACGAAATCCGAGGTGCGTGTCACAGCCCCGTCTTCGTAATAGCGGCCCTTGATTTCGACGGCGCTGAATGCCGGATGCACGCTGAGTGAGGCCTGCACCGCCTTGCTGATCGGGATATCGTCCCAGTCTTCGGTGCCAAAGAGAACGTGCTTCCGGGCATCCTGATCCGAGGCACCGATGAAGAGTTCACGATCGAGCGCCCGGAAGTCGTTGCAGGCGCCGCTCGACTCCAGGACTTCGCGCAGCATCACTTCGTAGCCGTCCGACCGAAAGGGTGGGCCGACCAGAGCGGAGTAGTCGAGTACGACATTTCCGACCGAGGGTGCGATCCTCTCTTCGATGGCTCGTTTTGCCAGGTCGAGAGCGCCTTTTCCAGCCTCGACGAGGCGCCGCCTGATGTCTGGAACATTGAGATTCGAAAGCCGCATTAGACGCAGATCGAGCTGATCGATGCGACCGCCCGGAAAACCAGCCACCGCCGCCATCCACTCGTCGATCGAATAGCCAGCCGCGAGCACGCTCGTCACGACCGCGCCAGCGCTAATCCCGAAGTACATGTCAAAATGATTCACGCCCGGGTATATGGCGTCGTCGAGGCATTTGAGCGCGCCGATTTCAAAGAAAATACCTGTGATGCCGCCTCCCGACGCAGCAAGCGCGGTCTTGCCAACATGTCGGTCGAGCACGAGTTCGACGGTATCTTCTCGAACTCGCTCCGCGAATTCGCTCGAAAAGTCGGTTCGATCTCGCAGCACGCGCCCGAGTTCCCAGCCGCCGAGCTCGGCGATGAGCTGGTCGACCGCCTCAGAGTCGGGGCCCGAGACGAGCGCCATGATGCGATGAAATCCGTAGCGTGCCTCGAGGTCCTGAGAGTGGTCGAGTCGCTCGAGAAATTCTGTACCTGCCCGTGTGCGCTCGTCGAGATGGCCGTCGCCCGTATCGCGCATGTCGATAACCACCATGCTCACGTACCGCCGAGCGAGCAGCTCGAGCGCCTCATCCATCGAGCCCGTGGCGACCCATTGAAATTTCTCGTGTCGCCGCTGAAATTCGAATCGCGTAGGATCGGATGCTCGTTTGGGAGCGAGCTGGCGTGCGAGCTCTGGTTGATGCTCGTACGGGCTGTAGTGCAGGATTCGCTTCATGCAAGACATGATGCCACGTCGATGCATCGTGGCAAGCTTCGACATCGCTCGCCGTGGCCCATCGAGGAATCGTGCTGGCCATGTGTGTTTCAGCAGCGACCCGGGAGAGGTTCTCGAGCCTGAACACATCTACCACGACCGCATCGAACCCAGATT
>CAYFTY010001135.1:0-1647 GCA_964346045.1 uncultured Bradymonadales bacterium
ACGAGTCCTTGCGCGAAAAGCACCGGCAGCGCGCTCGTGACGAGGGAAGCGAGATCTTGCATGCCGAACTCGCCGAGGTCGACGAGGCGCTGGCCGAGCGGGTGCATCCGAATGACCTCGTGCGCATTTCTCGAGGGCTCGAGGTCTATGCCCAGACGGGACGCCCACTCAGCGAACTTCAGGACGAACATCGATTCAAGACCCCCAACTACCGTGCCTTGAAGATCATGCTGAATCGACCGAGACAAGAGCTCTATGAGCGCATCGATGCACGGGTCGACGCGATGTTCGAGCAGGGTGTCGAAGACGAGTATCGCTTCGTCGTCGAAGAGCTCGGATACGATCGCCACCTCAAGCCCCTGCAGGCACTGGGTTATCGGCATCTTGGGCAGTATCTCTACGAGGGGCTCGAGCGCGACGAGATGATTCGTCTCTTCAAGCGCGATACTCGGCGCTTTGCCAAACAACAGATCTCGTGGTTGCGCTCGGAGCGTGGTGTTCGCTGGGCGCGAGCCCCCCTCGTCGAGGATGGACGAGTGCCCTCGCAGGTGCTCGCCGACGTGCGTTCGTTTCTAGAGGGGGGCGAGCCGGAACTTTCGTGGGCACAGGAGCACTCGCGATTCGAGTAGCCCCTTGATACCGACGCCTGAGGGGCTACAATCCGCCGGTCCTCGCGAAGGAGTGTGCATGAGCCTGGTCGCCAAACATATCGAGACATTAAAACCGTACGTCCCGGGAAAGCCGGTCGAAGAACTCGAGCGCGAGCTTGGGATTTCTGAGGCGCTCAAGCTCGCGAGCAACGAGAACCCGCTGGGGCCGAGCCCCTATGCGGTCGAGGCCATCAAGAAGATCGCGTCGCAAACGCATATCTATCCGGATGGAGCGGGCTACAAGCTGCGTGAAAAGCTCGCCGAAGAGCTCGATGTCGACATCGATGAAATCATCCTCGGAAATGGCAGCAACGAGCTTATCACGCTGGCCATTCGTACCTTTTGCCAACCCGGTGAAAACGCGGTTCTCTCGGACTATTCGTTCATTGCGTATCGACTCTGTCTGCAGGCCGCAGGCGTGCCGTGGACTTCGATTCCGATGCAGGATGGGTACGTTCATGACCTGGCAGCGATGGCAGACGCCTGCGACGAGTCGACCAAGTTCGTCTTCGTGGCCAACCCGAATAACCCGACCGGTACGTATGTAGGGCGAGCCGAACTCGAGCATTTTTTAAAGACGGTCCCCGAGCAGGCGATCGTGATTCTCGACGAAGCGTACGTCGAGTATGCGCTGGCCGACGATTATGTCTCGGGGCTCGAGCTACGCGAGCTGCGTGAGCGGCTTATCGTCACGCGGACCTTCAGCAAGTGCTATGGCCTCGCGGGGCTGCGGGTCGGCTACGGCGTCGGGCCGGCTGAACTCATGAGCTACGTGCAGCGTGTTCGCGAGCCGTTCAACGCAAATCTGGTGGGGCAGGTCGCTGCCCGCGCTGCACTCGATGATACGGATTTCGTAAAAAATGCAGTGGTGAGCAACGAAGCCGGGCGCGAAGTGCTCGTGAGTGGACTGCGGCGGCTGCAGCGCGAGTACGGCACGGAATTCATCCACAGCCAGACCAACTTCCTTTTAATTTAACTTGGGTAGAAGGCTATCAGC
>CAYFTY010001136.1:0-1646 GCA_964346045.1 uncultured Bradymonadales bacterium
GTCCTCAAGCCGGAACAGTCCCTCCATCGTATCACCCATCCACCCAGTATTTTCAGCTTCTCCCGGATGGTCTTCGCAGCGCGATTCGGTCGCTCGTCGCCCGATCGCCAACCCTTGGATACTGGTTGCGAGACTGGCGAGGGTTTTAGGCACCACGGATTAGAAGAGATACATTTTCCTTTCTTACACCATGCCGTCTTCAACCAAGCAACTTCTGTCTAGCCTTCTCATGAAAGTCCGCCCGGCGGCGTTAGCGAGCGCGCTGAAGTCACTCGCCGGGATTGAGCGCGAGGTGATAACGTCAGACGTCGGTCGTTTCTATGCCGATCCGGTCTCGCACTTTGGTAACGCGCTCCTGATGCAGGGGACTTACGAGCCCAACATGATGCAGACGCTTGACACCCTCCTGTACGACGGAGCAACCTTCGTCGACCTGGGTGCGAACGAAGGCTACTTCTCCGTCGCTGGCGCCCACCTTGTCGGAAGGAGCGGGAGGGTGGTTGCCATCGAGCCGCAGCCTCGCCTTCAATCCGTCCTGCAGAAAAATTTCGATTTGAACAACATAGCTGACCGCATCGATCTTCATCCTGTTGCCGTATCGAATGAAGAAGGGGAGGCCGAAATGTTCATCTCTCCCGATACCAATACTGGATCATCTGGCCTCGCTCGGTCGACGCGGTACCACCTGCAGCAGAAATCCGTACCACTCCGACGTCTCTCGACTGTGTTCGATCACGCCGAGATCGAGACAGCGGACGTGTTGAAAATCGACGTAGAAGGATTTGAGTATGAGGCAGTGATGGGCTCTCTGGAGCTATTTACCCCGTCGCGGATTCGCGCTGTCGCCCTCGAGCTACATCCCGATGCCATGCGAAAGCGGGGTCGTGAACCGAATACCCTTTTGGAGGAGCTGACGGACCGTGGGTACAAACGTCTCCCCGATGTCCCAACGCTGGTGCTGGCCGCCTCATGATCGAAGTGTAAATCTCCAGTGGCCTTGTCTCCTCTCCAATCGATAAGAGGAATGCTCCTTGCCGCTCTGCTTTTCAAGGTTGCAAAGATGGGCATGCATAAGCAGGATAGAGGAATAGCAGACAGCCACGCACCAGCTCTGCTTCCCGTCTTATCCCTCTACTCAACGTCTCAGGCCGGCACCCAAAACAAGGCGTCTTGCCAGCAATTCCATAAGCTCCCCATTCATCGCTTTCGCCTCACTATCTCTAGCGCCTCGTGCGTCCTAACCGCTCGTTCTTATTCCTCAGTTGCAACACGCCCTGGGTATATGCCCTCGCGAATGAACTCGCCCGTCGCCATACGGTCCACGTCGTTCGCTTTTTTGACTGGCGCGTGTACTGGAAGCAACAGCCCTCCTGGCCGTCGGAGACACCGGCAGAGCACCTGACGCGCGAGACGAAGGTGATGCCAACCGGATATACTGGGCTCCTCGAGCCGGTCGTCCACCCGTTCCTGCGCCGGCGAGTTCAGTCCTGGTGCTGGGACCTCGAAAAACGAAGCGGCGCTCCTCCGCAGGTCATCGTTCCGTATCCGTATCTTTCGCCATGGGTTGAGTCGGTACCCGAGCACCGCCTCGTGTACTACAACCTCGACGACTACACCCTGTATCGCCCGGAGCGTGCAGAGCGTAT
>CAYFTY010001137.1:0-1643 GCA_964346045.1 uncultured Bradymonadales bacterium
CGGCGATCGATTCGGCGTGATAGATCAGTCGTTTGAGTCGAAAGAGGAGCGGCTCGTCGAGCGCAACGTCTGAGCGCAGCTTTCGAATGACCTCATCGATGGTCGGACATTCGCCCAGATGGCGCATGAGCTCTGAGACATCCACCTGCGCGTACCAGCGCTCGAGATCGTCGAGCCGGCTGCGCTCGAGCCTCCATGCCTCGGGTCCCTTTTCGAGGACGACGAGCGAGCGCGAGCGACCGATCTCACTCGCAGGTTTCAAGCGCTCGCGAAACGAATCCACCCGCAGGACGGCACGCGTCCGGATATCGACCCATGCATGAGGATTTCGTTTCATCTCTCGTCGGCCTTGTAGTTACGGGCGTTCGGGGTATGCTGATGACACCCCAAACACAGCACGGATCATGTCGGAAGATCAACCAGACGAGCCGAATTACGAGAGCACCCTCGAGGTCGACAAGGCCAAGCTTCTGGAGCAAATCGCGAGTGACCACGCGGCTTCCGAAAGTTCGGTCGAGCTGGAACACGAGACTCCCCACAAAAAAGACGGGGAGTCAAAAACAGTCCAGATGCCGGCTGTCGAGGAGGACACCAAGATCGAACGGGACCCTCTCTTTGAAGAAGATCCTCCCAACACGGCGTCGACGATTCCCATGGCGGCTATCAACGGTCAGGAAACGACGAATTACGCGGTGCCCGAAGAGCTTCTGAAGCAGATTTCCGGAGAGGACCCCAATCGCTGGGAGACCATGGAGATCCTGCTCGAAGAGATCTCCGAGGTCTCGGAAGCCGAAGCGGGCGATCCGCCCGCAATGCCCGAGGCCGTCGACGAACCGAGTTTCATTCTCGAAAAGATCTCCGAGCCCACCGATACCTTTGAAGGCGAGCTTTCTTCGAAACGAACCTCGCCCGTGCTCTATCGGCTCGAATTCGAGGCCCGCGTCAACGACGACGGCACGGTCACGATCCCCAGGCGATATATCGACACCGGTCACGTCCGACCGGGGATGCGCTTCAAATTCGAAGCGGTCGGACTACGCGAAGACGACTGAAAATCCGCAAACTCGTGATGCGTCCGTACCCCAGCGGCATCTCGTGCATCTAAAGCGGTGGTTCGAATTGCGAATAGTGTGAATCGCCCATGATTACTCTCTCACCACCTGATCATCGACTGCCCCGAGAACTCTTCGACGCACCGGGAGGCTTTGTCTGGTGGTATATGGATCTCGTGAACGACGCCGGGGATGGCATCGTGATCATATGGTCTTGGGGTCTGCCCTTCTTGCCGGGGTATGCGAATGCCAGTCGGCTCGGTCGGCCTGAGGTTCCCGCCGATCGGCCAAGCCTCAACATCTGCATTTATCGCGAGGGCGATCTCGATTTCTACCTCCTGCAGGAGTACGCGCCCGACGAGGCCGAATGGGATGGCGAGAACACCTGGCGATTCGGTGCAAGCACGCTGGTGAGTCGGGTCGAGAACGACGAACGCGTGCTGGAGATCGAGCTCGATTGTGAAGTGCCAGGGCAGCGTGACCGCCTGCGCGGAAGCGTGCATCTATCCGGCCCCGCACGCGTCGAAGGCGCGTCCGAAAGTCCCGATCTCGACCACGACTGGTCTCCCCTGGTCGGCCCCGCCCGAGGCC
>CAYFTY010001138.1:0-1642 GCA_964346045.1 uncultured Bradymonadales bacterium
GTCCGCGATGGAGGTCCATCCGGGCGCCAAGAATCAGGCCATGTTCTACGTGAAGAATCACGACCAGACGGGGGCCATCAAAGGGAAAGGCGTCTACGACATCAACCCGCCCGAGGCCGGTCAGTACTTCAAAAAGGTTGAGTGTTTTTGCTTCCGCGAGCAAACGCTCGAAGCGGGCGAGGAGGCCGAATTGCCGCTGGTGTACTGGTTCGAGCCGGATATGCCCGAACACATCAAGCAGGTCACGATCGCCTACACTTTTTTCAACGTCGACAGCTCGCTACAGCGCAGTATCAAACGGCGTGAGGCACAGGCCGCTGCACAATGACCAACGAAGACGAACATGATGATAGACGCTTCACCGAGGTTGATCCCGATGTGCGCAAGCGCACGACTCGATTCGGGATCGGACTCTTTCTGATGATCATCATCTTCATTTCGATCTCAATCCTCTCACGAAACCTTGGCTGGTGAGAACCTTTAAGACATCGCTCTGGCCGACACTCGGCATGATTGCCGGAGTCGCGCTGCTGCTCGTTCTGGGCAGCTGGCAGGCGATGCGTTTTTCAGAGAAGCTCGCTCTCGAGACCGAGCGCGACGGACGTCTGACGAGCGAGGCCACGCCCATCTCGTCGGCCACTGTGATTGGACCCGAAGACGACTTCACCCGACGCGTCGTCATTGGATATCTCGACCTCGAACGTACGGTCCTTTTTAAATTTCGAAATTATGAGAGCAAGCCAGGTTACTGGCTGGGCACCCCTCTCATCTTTGGAGACGGGAGCGCCCTGCTGGTCAATCGCGGCTGGGTTCCCATGGAGACTGGACGAGAACTCGCGCGAGAGCTTGGCCCCAGAGAATCCGTCGAGCTGGAAGGAGTGTTGCGGATCCCCGACCAGATCATCTCGGATGACGAAACCCGCGCCTCGATGAAAAACGACGCTTTGAAGGGCTCCTATACCGAATGGTCGTCATTCGACGTCACCGGAGTCTACAATGCGTTGCCCTACGAGGTCCCTGAGGGTCCAGCAGTGTTGGTGCTCGATAAACCCGAGTCTGACCGAGAGTACCCCATCGCGAGTGCCGAACACATCACCAAGCCTTATCTCACATCCGAGAAGCATCTCGGATACGCCCTCACCTGGTATACGCTAGCGATCTGTCTCTTCGCGCTCTGGGTAGCCGCAGGGTTTGGGTGGGTATCCAGCCGACCCAGAGGGGGAAAGCGCGCTGATGAAACGGCGCAGTCCTGAACATCGTCTCGGCCCAAACGATCCCCCGTTCGCATTTCACGCAGTGGATTCGTTCGAATCTTTCATGACCGGGCACGCAGAGCATCTTCGCCAAAGATCTGACGAACGAATTCGGGGATGATGCTGGCTTCTTCGACGCGAATGCCGAGATCGTCTCTCTCCTCGACCTCGGCAATCGTCATCCGCGGCGTCACCGCGCGGTCAAAACCGAGCTTCTCGGCTTCCTGCAAACGCTTGAGCGTCTGGGGCACCGCCCGCACCTCGCCTGTGAGGCCCAACTCTCCGAAGACCGTGATGGACGGGTCCACAGCACGGTCGAAAAAGCTCGAAAGGATGGCGACGGCAATCCCCAGGTCGGCGGCGGTTTCGACGACCCGTGCCCCGCCAGT
>CAYFTY010001139.1:0-1640 GCA_964346045.1 uncultured Bradymonadales bacterium
GGATTCGCACTGACGTCGGGCCTTTTGCCGACTACATGCGCGATGTACTCATCGAGCATGGATCTTTTGAGGCCCTCGAGCCCGAGCGCTACCCGCTCGAGCCCTTCCCGTGGACCACACGCGAGCGCCACTCGTTCAAAGACGATATCCCTGCCAACCTGGTCTACTTCGAACGTATCTGAAGTGGCCGAGACTCCTCGATTCACTAGCTGCCGTACGTCACGTCGTAATCTTCGATCGACGCTTCGATGAGGTTGCGCGCATGCTCGGCTCCGTAGACGCTCGTGATCTCGACCCGATCTTCGTCCTCGGACATCCGCTGTTTGTACGTCATGAAGTAATGATGCAGTCGTTCGATATGAATGTCCGAAAGATCCTCGACGTCCTGCGCCTCGCCCCATACATGATCGTTCTGTAGCACGGCGATGATCTTGTCGTCGGCTTCATCATTGTCGACCATCTGCAATCCACCGATGACCCGCGCGTTCACCAGAATTTCTGAGCGATCGATCGGGCGCTCGGAAATCACGCAGATATCGAGCGGATCCCCATCGCCACGTTCGGCATGGGGTGAGAGGGCTCCAACGCGCTCGCCGCAGTAAGTTCGCGGTATGAAACCGTAGAGCGTCGGTGGAAGCGACGAGGTCCGCTGAGGTCGGTCTACACGCAGATAGCCCGTGACCTTGTCGATCTCGAACTTCACCGAATCAAAGGGTGTAATTTCGATGTAGGCCTGCACGACGTTGGGCGCGTCAGGCCCGACTTCGAGTCCGTGCCAGGGGTGAGGTCGCCATCGGTAGAAAGGGTCGGGAAAACTCATGTCGTTGCTCCGCGTGGGGTCGCTCTTCTTCTAATGACGATAATTCGAGGGTCAAGCGCTCAAGTTCGTTTTCAAATGTGCCGATGAACCGGTGCAGACCCTAGACACATGGAGGTGCTATGAGTGACAAGAAGTTCAAACTCCCTATCCCGCCCGGATTCCCGCGGCTCGACACCGACGCCAAACGCGACGCATTGCCTCGTAACAGGACAGGTCCACAGACCATCGAAATCGAATCGGAGTGGATCATCGATGAAGAAGAGATCGACGATCACGACGATGAAAACGAGGATTGAAGATCACCCCTCGTCAGTGTTCACGAGAAATACACTGGCGCCGAAGGTGCCGCACTGTCTCTGATCACGATTGAAAGCCCAATGGATGTAAACCCGTCCATTGGGGCTGACGATCTCGGGCGGCGGCGAGGGATGAGGCCCGACCGCCTGGGAGATCGCCACGGCCTCGGCATCGAACTGCAGCTCGCCCGACGTGCTCACGATATTGACGTGTTCGATCTCACCGGTCGACGCCTCGATCACAAATTCGAGCACCGTCCGCAGGCGGGGGTTATTCAACGGGTCGCCGTAGGGCTTGGAAGTGTCGAGAAACATCAGGTAGCCATTCGCCCACCGAATGTGGATCTTACGATGGATGCGCGCGATGTAGCCGGCGTAGACATTTCGATGTGCGTTGACGCCCGTGTGATTGCCCGGCTGAACTTCGGGGATGAAGTTTTCGAGTGATGCACGCAGGGCCTCGTCGCGACGCCCGAAATCCGAGAGGAGCTTCTTTCGACCGTCCTGGGCCTTCATACGCTCAC
>CAYFTY010001140.1:0-1639 GCA_964346045.1 uncultured Bradymonadales bacterium
GGTCACGACTCCGAGATCGATCACGCCATCGTCAATCGTGTACTCGGCCTCGTTGTCATCCGGACCGATCGCGCCCTCGATATTCTGGCAAAAATTCAAGACCCCGTCGTGGAACATATAGCGCAAATCGGTCCCCTCTTCGTTTCGATTGATCATGCCGGGGCCGGTGACAATGAAGGTGTGCTGCCACTTTCCCTGCACCGCGGCATCGAGATCTGCGGCCTGGCTGGTGGGTCGCGGCGGAGGGTCATCGGGCACGAGCTGTGCCTGATCCCAGTCACATGAAAGAGGATCCGTCGACGAATCAGGATCACCGTCATCATCACCGCATGCAACGAGGCCAGCAGCCAGCGCGAGAATAAGAAGCTTCTTCATGATGGTTCCATGGGCAGATTCAGTCAGCATGACGATCGTGCCGACGCGGTGATTATAGTGTCAGGGCATCCTGCGACTGAAATGAAAATCGACGAGGCTGCACGAACACCATGGTCTTGCACGAAATCGGCGAGAAGCCCAGTCTCGAAGCCGTCGAGCGGCCGGCACCAAAACCCGGCGAGGCCGTCATGAAAGTCACAACGCGTGGCATCTGCAGGCTGCGCCCCTGCTCTGCGCCTGGCTGATCGGCTACCGTTCGTGGCGCATGGTTCGTGACGGGGCAGAGTTTCTGCAACGTGCGCCACGGATCGGCATCGCGATCGATGTGACGACATTCGCCCTCGATCAGGCCAACGAAGCGCTCGAAGCGCTGAAGGTCTGAGAATTCCAAGGCTCGGCCGTTTTTCGTGTATCCTGACGGTGCACCTTGATTTCTTGAATCGCGTCGATGTAGACACTAGCATTTTGAGCAGTGCCCTTCGCGCAACTCGAGTCTAGAGCGACCCAGTGTGCCCGAATGTCTGAATGGAAGGATTGGTGAAGATGTTCTCAAAAATCCTGATACGCGTCGTACTCGTCGCTGGTTTCGCAAGCCTTGCCGCCTGCTCGGCAGATGGCGGGGTAGGGCCGACCAACAATACCGGGGACGCCGACATGGGGATGGACGTCTCGAATAACGGGATGAACAACACCAACAATTCGGGCTCGAATAACGCGAACAATCAGAACAACACCAACTCGAATAACACCAACAATGAGATCGACATGGGCGTGGACATGCCCCCGGCAAAGCCCACTTTGCCGACGATCGTCGTACCGACGAGTGGCGGTGGAACGGCGAGTTCGGCCGAACATACACTGACGATTTCGGTGGGAGCTCCCCAGCCTCATGGCGTCGCCAGCGACTCGGAGCACCGGCTCTTGCTGGGTCCGATCATCCCGACTGGAAATTGATGAGAGACGTTGCCTCAGGCAACGCGGAGTATTTTTATGCGTACAATCATGCATGTCATCACGGTCGCAGCACTGGTGCTAATCGCAGCACCGCTCATCGCGCAGGCCCCGCCCTCGCTGCCGATCCAGGGTTATCTCGCAAACGCCGACGGCGTGCCCGTCGATGGAATGAGCCAGTTGACGCTGACGCTCTACGACGACTCGGGCAACGTCCTTCATACGACGACGCAAGACGTGATGGTCGACGACGGAGCGTTTTCGACCACGATCGGAGATGCGAACGATCCCCTCGACCTCGCCGCCTTTCGGG
>CAYFTY010001141.1:0-1634 GCA_964346045.1 uncultured Bradymonadales bacterium
CCTCGCATTGCATTGCAAAGAGTTCGATGATCTCGAGCTGCTCGGCTCTGTCATCACAGATGCGTCCCAGGATGTCGGCTCGGCCGAAATGGCAGAGCGCCTCGATATCGACGAGCTCGGCCAGACGACGCCACCGATGGTCCGGAGCATCGTCGAGATAGAGACGCCGGTGGTCGTGATGATGCCCCACGAGAGCGAGGATGCGGCGCCTCAGCGTTTCTTCGATGGGCCAGTCGACCGAGCGATACGCAACGTACGAACGACCGACATCGTCATGGCGCGGACACACGAGTGCCATGCGACCATGTCGCTCGCGCTCGACCGTCGTTACCGTCTTGGCGATATCGTGAAGGAGAGCCGCCAGTGTGAGCACGACACGTTCGTCGGCGTCGGCGTCGCGACGTTCGAGATCGTCGTAGATCGCCTCGAGCACCATCGACGTATGCGTCGCCACATTGCCTTCGGCGTGCCAGACGGGGTCCTGTCTCGTCTTGGACATGTCCAGCAACCACGGCAGGTCGGCGGCGAAAGCATGGCAAAGTTCATCAAAGGCAGGGCGCCCCCCGGCGCCGATCGTCTCGAGCAAAGATCTCACGCGTCACCTCGCGCCAGACCGTTGGGGATGACCGGCTGAAACATCCAGTGCTCGTCCGTCTGCACGTGGCCTTTTCGAACCCATTTGGCGACCGAAGTGGCAAAAGCTTCAAACGGGATGCGCTCTGCAAATCGCACGACAAATCCCTCTTGATTTTCAGTGTCGATCTCGATTTCTCGGATCAGCTCTTCACGGAATGGGCCTCGATACAACTCGGGTACCACGGTGAGATCGAGAAGGTCTGCCCATTCGCAGGTTTCGTCCCACGAGAGAGCAACGTTTTCGTCGTTCCAGACCGAAAAGAGGTAGAAGTAGCTCTCGAGGTCATCATACGCGAGTGAATGGCGCGCATAGAGATATTCGCCGCAGAGGCGCCAGTCGCAGGGCAGGTGATGGCCGAGCGCGGCCGCCAGCTTTTTGATGCGGTCTCGAGATGGGTGATGACGGCTGTCGATGGAACGCTCATGGGTCGACCCGTCGCTGTAGATCGACGTATTCTCACCATCCATCTTTTCCGTCACAACGACTTCGATCCCTTCGAAATGGTCGACCATATCGAGCCGATTATCGTCGCGCTGCGAGCCGGGAGACCAGGGCAAATGTGACGTGCGTGGGTATTTATGTCGTTCGATGCTTTTCATGGCGGACTCTCGATTCACCCCAGATATCGCCAGAAAAACGAATGCCTCCCGGAGGAACCGTGGAGGCTAAAATATGTCAATTTTTGACATGCTTTAAACGAAGAGCGCGTCACGGCCCCAGGAGGTATCGGGGTATATGTGTGGTAATCGTCATAGAATTTACTCTTCGCACAACCTGCATGAGTACAGGCGCGGGACCTTAGAGTGCCGCGTTCGGGCTGTCAAATCGGCTGCATCGGCCTGTCGAACCCCATTTTTTCATTCGAGATCCCATGAACATTGAGCACGAGACTCGTCGGCAGGTCGGCGCGCGCCCAACTCTTGCAAGCGCCTGTATTCTTATTTACCTTTGGAGGGTCATCATTCGAACATCAAAAGAGTCGTACCATGCAGAACCC
>CAYFTY010001142.1:0-1629 GCA_964346045.1 uncultured Bradymonadales bacterium
GCGCTGAGACACGAGTCGAAACTCATCACCGAATTTCTCGATTCCGAAGAAATCGCCGTCGTGCAACCCGGAGACATGGAAGCCCTTGTACCTGCTCGACGCCGAACGATGAACGGCCTGAGATTACTCTTGAGCGGCGATTTCAAGGCCTGGAATTCTCGTCGTAAACGCAACGCCGCGCTGGTGCGGCTGGCCTTTGAAAAATGGCATATGAGGGGCGAGGCCGACCGCGAGGACCACGAGACTGCGCAACGACACGCGGTCACCGTACTCTCACTCAGGCAAGAGCTCATGCAGGATGATTTTTAGGGCTTGCCCGGGTTCGCGGCACCGACGTCTCGGATCTCAGCAAAAGGCTTCCGGGCAAGGCGAGCCGAAACACGCCTACCGGTCATCGACGACTCGAGAACTGTTGCGCCCCGGGCGACCGTGCCAAAGGTGAGAGAAGTGCGGTTTTGAATCCGCGAGAATTGCGAACCATCGTATCGACCGAGGATGACGAGCACCCCGGCAAGACTGGAATATTTTCAGACCGTGCTCAGGTTGAGCGTTGTGACTGGTGAAAGAAGGATAGATGGTGCGTAGGCCCAACCCGCCGACAAAGGTCGACAACTTTCTGTGGATCGCTGTCTTTACGACGCTCGTACTTACGGGATTGTCGTCGGCGACCGCCGCAGAAGAATGTCGGTCTGAGGCAGAGTGTTCGGGAGAGCAAGAGATCGCCTGCTCTTTCGATATCCTATTCAGGGCCGCACTACCTCTTCATCTGGAACTCAATCCAGATTCCTTGAATCGCCAGCCTTCGACGCTCGAGGTCGCCTCGCTCGACGTGATGTCCTACGCGGCGACATTCGAGGCCCAATCAGGCACCGCGGTCGATATTCTCTCGATCGCTCCCAAGACGTCTCCGCCCTTCGTGGCAGTTTCTTTCGCTTGAAAAACTGAAGAGATTGTTTTGCACAAAACCGCATGAGCGGTGCGCGACAGACGGCTGCATGCCGTCTGACGAGAGGTAAAAGATGCGAAAATCGTATAATAAACGACTATTCTTGATGGCAGCCCTCCTGGCGAGTTCGTCGGCTCTCGAGCTCGACGACATTTCGGACGATGATCTGGTGAAAATTCGGGCCGGTTTTGCCGAAGCCCGAGGTGCGAGCCCCATCGACGAGCGCCGTATCGTGACAGACGATGCATTTCGCATCGAGATCGACCAGGTGTCGATTCCGTCAGACGAGCTCGACGTGAGGCCCCGCGACGAAGACGGTCTCGACCGAATACTCGCCCAGCTCGAGCGTCCGACCATCGACGTGACCCACGGCTTTGAGGCCGAGCCCGAAGAGACCGAACTCGTCTTGAGCAACGCGCACTTCAGCGGCCGGGTCTTCGACGAAACCGGCGCGCGGCTGCCGGCTGATGGGCTGGGTATCTCGGGGAAGGTACCCCTCAACGTGAAAGTGCGCCGCACTGGTGACCGTGAGCGACCACTCGACGTTGCCTTTGAAGTACCGACGCAGTTCTTTGCGGGCATCGACTGGTCTGCTTGAGTCGCACGAGGAAACCTCCCTCGGCGCTCGGCGGGGCCCCGCACTCTGGCAGAGTTCCGACATGAGCCTTTACGGGTCTTTGACA
>CAYFTY010001143.1:0-1628 GCA_964346045.1 uncultured Bradymonadales bacterium
CCATCAGGTCGACGAGTGCCGGGTCGAAGACCTGGCCTGAGCGATTCTGGACGTATTGGATGGCGAGGTCGGGGCGGCGTGTCTTGTAGCCCTCGAGGCCCTGAATCATGAGGTCGTAGGTTCGGCAAAGATCGACAATGCGCGGGGCCAGATGGAGTTTGCGATTCCGACGATAGAACGGCTGGGCGATCGGTTGTTCGAACGAGCAACCGCGCTCGTAGGTGAGCAATACGCGCAGGGTACTGACCACGTCGCCTTTGACGCGGGGGAGCATGCGAGCCACGTCTCGCAGATTCAAAGAGAACTGACGGTTTGTGGGGATATCGTCGCCCTTGTCGCGATGACCGACGGTGATGCCGACGATGCGGTCGACATCCTGGTAGATCACCGACATACCAATGAAAGACGTCAGCTGTGGCGGAAGCCCAAGCCGGTCTCCCATGATCATCGCATAAATGGCCGAGTTGAACGAATGCGTGCTCATGTCGGGCGGTACGATTCGCAAGGGCAGCAGGCCGAGGATCGTGAAGTCTTCATCGCCGATGAGCTCGGAAATACTCTGCATGATGCGGCGAATCACGCCGGTCGGGATGTCTGCATCACCGGTAGAACGCACCAATTCGTGCGCATTACGTAGCTTGACGAGGCCTCGTACGTAGACATGCGCCACATACATGGCCTTATTTACGTTCATCACCTTTTCGATAATGTTCCGAACAGGTTCGCCGTGATCGATTTCGATCGACGGAATTACTACGTGTTCCATGTCGGCGCGCGCTTTGCCCGCCTTTTTGAGTTCGTCGAGGAAGTGAATGAAATCATCGGTGGTCATGCCCCGCTTCAAGAGCAATCCCTTGATGGTCGCCGACGCGAAGAGGTCTCGAAGCTCGTTGAGGCGGCCCTGCATCTTGCGCTTCAAACGCAGGGATTCGCCGTTCACCACGGCGAGTTCGTCTCGAACAATGACCGAGATGCCTTCATCGGTGTAATTGCGCATGGCTTCGTTGAAGAAGCCCATGAACTCGTCGACCGCGATGCGCGTTTGATTGTGCTGTACCTCGTAGATGGAGCCAATCTTGAGGATTTTGTAGAGGCTCGTGACGAAAGTTCGCCCGAATACCTGGGCATCGGACGGGTCGGCAGAGAATTCGTCTTCATGATACTCGCTGCGCGAGCCCTCTGAGGCCCTGCTCAGGCCCACGCTTCTCTCGCTCAATTCTTCGCCGATAAATTCGTCACTCGACATGTTAACCTCAGTGGCTCAGCGCTGAAGGAGAGCAGCCAACTCTTTGCACGTAGAGCGGATCTTGCCTGAAACTCGCCAATCGCTCGCGATTTCCTCGAGAAGTTCAGCGACGCCCGGGAGAGGAGTTCGCGCGATCATTTTGGCCAGAAGGATTGCGAGCTCACGTTCGTCTTCACTGACGAGCATGCCGCGCCGCTGAATGAGTTCCTGCATCTTACTTAGAGCCGGTTCGCCGCCATGCGTGAGATAGAGATTCGCCATCTCACGAACCTCTGCCTCGGGCTTCTTGGCGAGTTCGGGCGTGAATTGGTCTTCGATCTGCCGCAGGATTTCTTTGGGTGCGACGTCGGCCAGTCCTCGCAGTGCGGCGAGCCGAATCGAG
>CAYFTY010001144.1:0-1625 GCA_964346045.1 uncultured Bradymonadales bacterium
CCTTCATCACCATCAACGACTGAATCTGGCTCGTGCCTTCGTAAATGGGCATCACGAGCGAATCGCGCAAGAGTTTCTCGGCTCCGTACTCGGTGGTGTAGCCGACACCGCCGTGAATCTGCAGGTTCTGGCGGGCGAATTCGACGGCCTTTTCAGCGGCGATATATTTCAAGAGCGGCGTGCTTTTGCGCGCCTTCAGCTTGTACTTTTTGATCTGCTTTTTGATGCGTTTCTTCTCGAGCTCGCTGAGACGCGGGTCGCGCTTGAGCTTGATGCCGAGGCGAAATGACATCTCTTCGTCGAAAGTCGCCTCGTAGGCGAGCGCTCGCATGCCTTTGATCGTCGCGTCCATATCGTCGAGGTAATCGGCGATCATTTCGTGGCGGTCGATGGTCTTGTCGAATGCGTTGCGCTCGGATGCGTAATCGCGCGCCATGCGCAGTGCAGCCTCGCAGAGCCCGATGCACTCGAGTCCGACGCCGATGCGCGCATTATTCATCAGCAAGAGCATCTGCTTGAAGCCCTCGCCGCGCTCGCCGATGAGTTCGGCAGGTGTGTCTTCGAAAATCACCGAGCAGGTCGGAGACGCATGATGACCGAGCTTTTCTTCAATGCGGTCGACGGTCGCGTACTCGACGCGATTTCCGTCTTCATCCTCTTCGTAGGTCTTCACCAGAAAGGTCGAGAGGCCCTTGAGGCCGGTGCCCTCTCCCTCAGAGCGCGCGATGACCACGTGGTATTTGCCGTGCCCCGAAGTGATGAAGATCTTCTGACCCGTGATCAACCAGTTGCCGTCGTCGTCCTGGTGGGCGCGACAGCGCAGGTTGGCCATGTCCGAACCAGCATCGGGCTCGGTGATATCCATCGCGCCCCACGCTTCGCCGCTGATGAGTTCGGCGATCTCTTGGTCGAATCGCGTCGAGACGATCTTGCGCTTTTCGGTGTCGACGACGGCGCTTCCCTCTTCCATCGAATACACGAGAAGCGCCATCGCGATGCCCGAGTGAAAACCGTGATGCGTCATCATCGAGACGTCGGCGCGCGCAAACATCTCATTGCAGAGCATGTTGAGAATATGCGGGCAATTTTGGCCGCCGAGCTCACGCGGAACACTGAGTCCGTGCAATTCGAGTTGTTTGATCTTCTCGAAGATCTCGTCGAAGCCTTTGGGATGTTTGACCTGCCCGTCCTCGATGCGCGGACCTTCTTCGTCGACCGCTTTGGCGCGCGGATCGACCTCGTCGGCCACAAACTCGCCGACCATGTCGACGACCGCCTCATAGAAGTCGAGCGCGTCGTCGAGGTCTTCGAATCCATCGTCTTGTGTGAAGTCGTCTTCGGTGATCTCGACGAGTGGTTCCCAGTCGATTCCGCCGCCTTCGATGTAGAATCGAAGGTCGTCGTTGTCTTTGTAAAAGTTACCCATGGTTCTCCCTCATATAGCTTCGCCCTGTACGAAGAGCCCGACACGCGCCACGCGTGCGACCTCTCGTAGCTGGCGTTCGATTGCATTTTCGTCGTCCATGAAACCGCCGAACGCATCGCCCACGGCGACGGTTCCGACGATCATCTGGATCGTCTGAAGGACATAAGCTTCGGCATCAACCTCAGGGCGCACGGTGCCC
>CAYFTY010001145.1:0-1620 GCA_964346045.1 uncultured Bradymonadales bacterium
GGTCGATGATGACCTGGGCACCGTTGGCGAAATCGCCGAACTGAGCCTCCCACATTACGAGTCCGTCAGGGCAGTCGAGCGAGTAGCCATATTCGTAGCCGAGTACGCCCGCCTCGGAGAGGATGCTATTGTAGACCCCGAACGGTGCATCCGGGTTAATCTGCCGTGCCGGCCAGAATCGCTCGCCGCTTTCGGTGTCGGTCAGTGCTGCGTGTCGCTGTGAGAAGGTTGCGCGCACGGCATCCTGTCCCGAAAGGCGTACGCGCATGCCCTCGTGCAGCAGCGAACCCATGGCGAGCGCTTCGCCCATGGCCCAATCGATGGGGCGCTCACCATCGATCATCTCACGGCGCTGTTTGACGAGGCGTTTGATGATGCGATGGATGTTGAAATCGTCGGGATAGGTCGTGAGCTTCTCGCCGATTTCGCGTACCAGATCCATCGATATCGCCGTCTCGAGATCTTCATCGGGCTCGTAGGCACCGCCCTCGTAGCGATTCCAGACTCCAGACAGTGATGAGATATCCGCGCGCTGAGGCGACTCGTGGATCTCTTCGTAGACCGACTGGTACTCTGCCCAGCGCTTGTCCCAGATCGACTGGATCTCGTCTTCGCTGAGCACGCCTGAGGATTTCAGAGTCTCGGCGTATTGCTCGCGCACGGGACTGGTGGCGTCGATCTTGGCGTACATCACAGGCTGGGTAAATCGCGGCTCGTCGCCCTCGTTATGCCCGTATCGTCGATAGCAGACAAAGTCGATCACGACGTCCTGATTGAATTTCTGACGCCAGCGGGTGGCCAGCTTGGCGACGCGTACGCAGGCCTCGGGGTCGTCGGCATTCACGTGGAAGATGGGCACTTCGAGGATCTTCGCGATATCGGTCGAGTAGATCGTCGAGCGACATTCCTCGGGGGTCGCCGTGAAGCCGATCTGATTGTTGATGACGATATGAACGCAGCCCGCGACGTCGAATCCGTCGACGCTCGAGAGATTCAGAGTTTCTGCGACGATTCCCTGGCCGATGAAAGCTGCGTCGCCGTGCAGAAGAAGCGGCAGAACCTTCGAACGATCGCCGCCGCTGCGGTCTTGCTTGGCGCGGGCGCGTCCGAGCACCACGGGATTGACGAATTCGAGGTGGCTTGGATTGAAGGTCAACGAGAGGTGTACCTTTTTTCCGCTGCGCGTCTCGAAATCGCTCGAGTAGCCCATGTGGTATTTCACGTCCGACGAGCCGAGATAGTCTTCGGGATTGGGCGCTTTCTCGAATTCCGAAAGCATCGCGTGGGCCGGTTTGCCCATGATGTTGTGCAGGACATTGAGTCGCCCGCGATGCGCCATGCCCAGGATCGAATCTTCGACGCCCAGTGATCCTGCTTCGTTGAGGATCGTGGTCATCATCGGGATCAGGCTGTCGCCGCCCGTGACCGAGAAACGCTTGGCGCCGACGTACTTCGTATGCAGAAAAGTCTCGAATGAATCGGCGCGCACGAGATCGTGGTAGATCTCTTTGCGCTCGTCGCCATTCTCGATCGGCGCATAGTTATTGGTCTCGATCTGCTCGCGCAACCACTCGCGTTTTTCGGGGTCGGGGATATTCGTGTACTCGATCCCGATCGAGC
>CAYFTY010001146.1:0-1605 GCA_964346045.1 uncultured Bradymonadales bacterium
GCGCTCGTGGCTTTGATGAGTTTGTGGTGGAGATCAACGCCATCCTCGCTCACCATCATTTCGATACCCTGTTCGGCGAGCGGATTGTCGACAAGCTACTCATGCTCGCTGGTGGGGCAGGACAGGGCGGTGCGCCGCTGATCCAAGGCATTGAGACATTCCCGGCGTTTGTCCCGGAGGCTTTCCGAGACCCTGTTGAGCAGCTCTGCAACGAGGTTGCCGGGATGCTCATCAATCACGCGTTCTTCAACCATCCCTATGCTTGAATGAAGGTCCCGAACTGACAGCGCCCATCCAATCGGGCCAACTTTAGAACCTCGACGATCTGAAAGGCGAACACGCGAGCCATGGCGAAGAAGACCAAGGGCGAGAAGAAGGTCGAGACGCTGACGCACGAGGAGGCGAAGCGGCGGAACATTCCGACCGCGGAGATGCAGTCGTTCGCCGAGCAGCACGAGGACGCCGCGCCGGAGGAGGTCCGCTACCCGCGAGACACCCCGCTCGAGCCTGGCACCCACCGGGCGCGCAACCGCGACCTCGACCCGCAGCTGGTCTGGAAGGGCAAGGACGAGCAGGACTGGTCCGACCTCGTGACCGTCGCGCCGCCGCTCTACATCCAGGAGAAGGTGCACCCCAAGGCGATCATCGACGACCTGAAGCGCCGGTCGAAGCAGAACCGGCAGCAGGACGACGACACGCCCGACCTGTTCGCCGACTTCAACGGCCTCGACGACCCCGAGGCCAAGACGGAGTTCTACGCCCACGACCAGAACTGGACCAACCGCATGATCCTGGGCGACAGCCTGCAGGTCATGGCGAGCTTGGCGGAGAAGGAGCAGCTGCGTGGACAGGTACAGTGTATTTACATCGATCCGCCGTATGGGATTCGATTCAATTCTAATTG
The DNA here is from genome assembly GCA_964346045.1 of uncultured Bradymonadales bacterium. Taxonomy (GTDB): domain Bacteria; phylum Myxococcota_A; class Bradymonadia; order Bradymonadales; family Bradymonadaceae; genus CAYFTY01. The sequence continues at coordinate 905 of CAYFTY010001146.1, forward strand.
GCAAGTGTCTACCAGAACCTGTGATGTAAAAGATGGTAAAGTCGAGAGCATTACTCGTGAAGCGGAGCAGGTTCGGGCATTTCGTGACACGTGGAAGTATGGGATTCATTCATACCTTGCTTATTTAAGAGATCGACTAAATGTTGCCCGAGATCTGCTTTCAGATAACGGTAGTATTTTCGTTCAGATCGGTGACGAAAATGTTCATCGAGTCCGGGTGATTATGGACGAGATATTTGGCGACGAAAACTTCGTTAATGCAATCGTTTTCCAGACGTCTAGTGGTAGACTTTCCGAGGGGCTAGATCAAGTCTACGATACGGTCTTGTGGTACTCAAAAAAGCCAAAGGAATATAAGTATCGTGATATAATGAAGAAGAGGTCGGCAAATCAACTAGAAACGGCCTACACATATTTGCAATTTCAAGACGGCACATACAGGCAAATGTCATCAGCAGAAAGAAAGAATCCAGAGGCAATACCGGGTGATGCCAAACGATTTAGGCCTGGGCAAACGCAAAGTCAGAGCGGCGGAGAAAGTTCAAGGTTCTCGTTACGCCTGTGGGGTGAGAGGTTCGACCCCCCTGCCAGAGGTGGGTGGAGGACTACGGAGACTGGATTTCTTAGGGCGTTCAAGGCCTCTCGCTTGATGAAGAGAGGGAAGTCTGTCGCGTTTCGATTGTGCAATGAGGACTTCCCAT
>CAYFTY010001147.1:0-1604 GCA_964346045.1 uncultured Bradymonadales bacterium
GATATTGCACCACGTCAAAACCCAAGTCCAAAAATTTCATGACTTTAGGAGAGAAGACTTGAAGTCTTTTCTAGGTTTCGATGATTTGGCCGCCGCTGCGATCGTGCTCGTCAGAGCCGGCAGTGGTGTGATATCTCCCTATTTCATGGGCGATAGAGCTTATCTGGGTCGGTTATATGCGCAGAGTGCTGGTCGTAGGCGGAGGATTTGGTGGCATTCACGCGATTCAGGTGTTGCAGGAGGCTCTAGCCCCTCGACGAAAGGTCTCGCTGACTCTCGTCAGTGCCAAGAGTCATTTCACCTTCAAGCCACTCCTCCCGAACGCTGCTGCCGGCGATATCGACCCCACGAGCATCTCGATCCCCATCGAGGATCTGCTGACAGAGAAGACCGAATTCGTCACCGATCGGATCGAACGTATCGATCTCGACGAGAGCATTGCGGTGGGCGCGGGGACTTACGAGTTTGACTATCTCTTACTCGCGCCTGGCGCAGTCGTAGACTGGACCTCGCGTAAGTGGGACTCCGACCCGAGCGTCCTCGCCATGCACGATGTGCGCGACGCGGTGGCGACCTTCGACCGTATCAAAGCCCTGGTCGAAGAAGCGGTCGCAATTCCTGACGAAGAGGAGCGCTCGCGATTGCTCACGTTCGTGGTCGCCGGCGGCGGACCCACCGGTGTATCGCTTCTCTCTGAACTGCAGACGGCGATCGAAGAAGATTACCTTGCGGACTACCCGATGCTTCGCAATTCGGTGCGCTTCGTGCTCGTCGAACCACGACCATCGGTCTTGCCTCGACTCGACGCCGGGCTGCGTCGACTCGTCCAGGATGCCTTGATTCGTGAGAACGTCGATTTGAAGCTCGGGGAACGCGTCGTCCACAAAAAGGGAGACGAGGTGCTCCTCGAATCGGGCGAAACGATTGTGGCAGCCACGCTTTTCTGGTGTGCAGGTGTTCATGCCAGCCCCCTCTTGAAATCGTGTGGGATCGAATTGGACCAGGCGGGGCGCATTCCTGTCTTCTCCACCATGAAGGCGCGCGGAGTCGATCGCGAGGGCATCTACGTCGTCGGAGATTCCGCAGGCATCGGCGAGATGCCGTGGACGGCTCAAATCGCCAGCGAACAGGGAGTGGTGGCCGCTGAGAATATCCTCGCCGACCTGACCGGCCGCAAACGCAGAGAATGGGACTACGAGTATGATGCAGACATCATCACTCTCGGCCGCAGAAACGCTGCAGCGACATATCGCGGACGCAGTTTCGAGGGGCGCGCAGCAAGGGCACTCTATCGCGCGATCTATACCGCTCTCGTGCCTTCAGCGATGCGCAAGATCCTCGTCTTACGAGACTGGGTGTCCTCGGATATGCGGAACCGCTCCCGCGAGCGAAAATTGCTCGAGAGCGAAGGCACGGACTAAATCCTCAGCCTCCCTCTTTGAGCTTCTGTAGCTCGAGCTTGAGTTGTTCCTCGGGCGAGAGCTCTTTGGGCTCTTCAGGCTTGGGATCGGGTTTCGGATCGGGCCTGGGGTCCGGTTTCGGATCGGGTTTGGGGTCGGGCTTGGGATCGGGCTTCGGATCCGGCCTGGGGTCGGGCTTCGGAT
>CAYFTY010001148.1:0-1603 GCA_964346045.1 uncultured Bradymonadales bacterium
GGGGAAATCGGGCAGGACTGCGGTCGTCTCGTCGCCTGGTAACAACCATTCATAGACGGGGATGCCCATATCGTTGCGCAGCACGATGTACCAGAAGTCCGGGTCAGGAGGCAGCTGCGCCTCGAAGCGTAGACCTTCGTTGGTGATGACTCCGCCGGGTTGAGGTGAGATCGGCTCTGGAACGTCGAGTAATTCGGGCATCAACACGATCGAAGACACGTCGCTGATCTGGTCGAGGCGCGACTGGCTGAACGGTGCCCCGTTGCCGGTGAACGAGCCACCGATCGCGATGTATTTCAGGTCGGCGAGTGGGCCGGCTGAGGCGGGTTGACCGGGCACCGGAACGACATCGCTGAAGCTCGTACCGAGCGTTGGGCTCGAAAAGACTCCCTCGAAACCGAAGTCCCAGAAGACCTGCATGCGATTGATATTCGGTCCCGTCGGGGCATAGCTGGTATTGCGCAGCTTGAAATTCACGGTCTGGTCGAGCGGGATGTTGCAGTCGAGGTCGATCCTCTTGCGATCCTGGTCGCTCATGAAGACGAAACGTTCGACGGCCATCAGACGCGGGGTAAATTCTTCTGTCTCCTGATTGTATTCGCCACATAGAGCGATAATCGCCATATCTCCGATGCGAGTCACGATTTCGTAAGCTCCCTCGCCGAGCACGATGCCTGCCTGACCGGGGGCGGGATTTCCAGACCGTGGCGTTCGCTGGGTGGTGCGCACGACCGCCATATCAAAGGTCTTCTCATTATACGGATCGGCGAGCTTGCCGGTAGCCCTGACATTTCCAAAGACCGCGCCGCGGGGTGCTGGCTGACCCGGTCCGGGCTGACCCATCGGGTTTAGAAAGTTTAAAAAGATGGTGATATTTTCGGCATCCATCGTCTGGATGGTCGTCGTCGAGTATCCGGCGGCCGTGGCGGTCGTCGTCTGCGCGCCCAACACGTCGGGCCCTGAGAGTGTGATCATTCCGTTTTCGTCGGTATAACCCTGGTAGGGCGTATCCTCGCGGGTACTGAGCATGACGAATGCATTCGCAATGGGGCCGCCACCCAGGCTGAAGACCGTCACATTGACAGCGCCGTCGACCGGGCCGCCCGATGCGCCACCAAAACGCGATGCGGGATCGAAATAGAGATAGTCATAGGGCCCGCTCGCCGAGCGACCATCATCTGAATTCACGGTGAGTTCGGCCGGGCCTTCGGGGTTTGCGGGCGTGAAGAAGGTGAGATTGTTAGTGTCGACGCGCCGAACATTCGTGCCCTCTTCGCCGGCAAGGCCTGTGGTCAGTGCACCGAAGAAGCCGGTGCCTCGTACCGTGACGAAGGTACCACCTGCCACCGAGCCTCGGGCCGGAGAAAATCCCCAGATCTCGAGCGGTTCTTCGTAGAGGAATGCATCGTCGAGGCGGGCCTCGAGCGTGTCTCGCTCGACGACGACATCGACGGGCCCTCCGGCGCGCGCCGGCGTCGTTACCTCGATTTCGGTGTCAGAAATCACGGTGAATGCGGCTTCGATACCCCCGAAGCGCACCGAAGTTGCGCCGGTAAAGCCCGTGCCAGACAACATGACGGTTTCTCCGCCCATCGACGAGCCA
>CAYFTY010001149.1:0-1602 GCA_964346045.1 uncultured Bradymonadales bacterium
GCAGATATGCGGCCAGGGTCTGGTTCTTCTCTTCGCCGTTCTTGACGATATTATCCAGCTCTTCCCTGAGCGGGCCGAGCACGATTTCAACCTCTTTCTGGGTCACGATCACATCACGCAAAAGGCGCAAGGTGCCGCGGCGGTCGCTCGTGCGCTTGAGTGCAGCCTTCAACAATTCGACCCACTCGCCGGGGTAGCGCTCCATCAATACCTGAGCGATACGACGTTGGGTTGCGTATGGTGCACCCTTTTGAGCTTTCATCAGGGCATCGACCGAGGCGTCTTCGCGTTGTTCGTAGAGCACGATGGCGCGGGTGCGAACGTCTTCGCGCGCATCCTGCATCGCGACCTTGAGCGAGATCGAGGCGTCCCCAGACGGGTTTTCGGCAAGCGCTTCGAGCACCTCGAGCGACTCCTCGACGTTCGCATTCTTGAGATACTCTTTGGCGCGACTGACGTACTCGGTGTTTCCGCCGGCAACGGCGCCGAGGAGAGCCACGCGCAACATGGGCGGAGGGATGACTTCAGACGGTATGCCCAGCGATTCGTCTTCGAGCAGCTCGTCGTAGCGCTGAACGACCTTTTCAAAGGCCGGGCGAGCTGCTTTTGCTCGAGCGTAGACCAGCATCTTTCCGGCTTTGAGGCGCTCGTCGAGTTCAAACCGACGGTTTTCGAAATCGCGCACCAGAGGTTCGACACGCTCGGTCTTTCCGGCTCTCAGGAACGCACGCAGGGCCATCGCGCCGAGCACGCCCTGGTCGCGGTCGAGGTATTGAACGAGCTCCGGAAATAACGTCCTCTCGAGGTATTTGGTTTTGCCCTCGGCGAGCGCCTTGTCGACGCGGGCGAGCTTGCCTTCGCGAAAGGCCAACTCGCGCAAGAGCGGGTCCTTATGGCGCAGGGCGCGTCCCGTGACTTCTCGCCGCAGGGGCGGCGATCCGTATTCGAGTACAGTGCGCAGGATGGCCCGCTTTTCTGCGGCCTCTGCTTTTCCGTAGGCATTCAGGGCTTTGAGACGGCCTTCGGGATGCCCGGCCGCCAGCATCGCTCGCAAAGCGGCCACACGCACCATCGACTCTTTGTCTTCGAGCAGCGGTTCGGCAAATCGATTCAGCGAGGGGTCGGCGATGATCTCGAGCACACGGACCGTTTCGGCGCGCACGAAAGGATCGTCTTTCTGATCGACGCCTGTCTGAAAGGTACGATAGATCTCCTCGCGATCGGCTTCGTCGAGAGTTTCCTCGTCGTCACAGCCGAGCGGGATCCAGAGCAATACGAGCACAAGAATCAAAAAGCGCATCACGACTCCGGGCGCCTCTCTTCGATCCATTCGACGATCTGGGTGATGAGTTCTTCCCAGTCATCCTCATTCAAGATTTCATGGTAGAGTTCGGGTAAGATCTCGAATTGTCGATCGTGGCTGCCCATGCGGTGATAGACCTCTTCAGACGCCTCGGCATCGACGAGCCCATCCGAGCCTGCGACCAGAAATAAGAAGGGTTGATCGATCTCGCCCGCGCGATCTTTGAGCTCGACGTGGGCCTGCTTGGCTTCGGTAAACCATCGCGCGGTCGCGACATCGCCCACGAGCGGGTCGTTAGC
>CAYFTY010001150.1:0-1600 GCA_964346045.1 uncultured Bradymonadales bacterium
GGTCATCCCCGGCACTGTACCGACCAACGGGAGGAGATTTGCTGCCTCGTAGGCAGCGGCCGAAGGCCGCAGGAGGATCCAGTCCGCACCTCCGCAGAGATCCGGGACTCGCTTCGATGAGTCTCTCGAATTCGCGAGGTGAATCTGCCTCCAAAGCGCGCTACGCACGCTTTGTCCTCCGCCCAGAGGACGGAATCGCCTTCGGCGTTCAGTGCTCGACCCAACCATGGTCATCGCCGGTATTCAACGAACTTGTTGCGTTGACATTTATGAATTATCCTTGAAATCTCGAAGTGAACTTTCGAATTTTCAAGGATCATGAGTCATCTCGACCGACCCGAACACCGCGACCGCATCGAAGAATTGCTGAGGTCTTTTCCCGTCGTCGCTCTAATCGGACCTCGACAGATCGGAAAAACTACGCTCGCACGCAAGATCGCTGAAGCTCACGAACCTTCGCACTTTTTCGACCTGGAAGATCCGAGGGATCGAGCGAGGCTGAGCGAGCCTGGACTGGCGTTGCGACCTCTGGAGGGTCTCATCATCATCGATGAGATTCAGTTCATGCCCGAGCTATTCGAGCTCTTGAGGGTACTGGCCGACCGCGACGATCATCGGTCGCAATTCTTGATACTGGGTAGCGCTTCACCCGATCTGGTCAGAGGTTCTTCCGAAACTCTGGCGGGCCGAGTAGCTTACCATCGGCTCGAGGCACTTCATCTCAAAGAGGTCTGGGGCGACGCCACGAAGTTATGGTTGCGAGGAGGATTCCCGCGCTCGTTTCTTGCGGACTCAGACCACGCAAGCGCCGAGTGGCGCAGACAATTCATCTCGACCTTCTTGCAGAGAGACATTCCTGCTCTCGGAATCAACATTCCGTCGACGCGACTCAGGCGGTTTTGGACCATGCTCGCGCACTATCATGGTCAGACGTGGAATGCTTCCGAATTCGCGCGGTCATTCGGAGTATCGGACCATACCGTCAGAAATTATCTGGATTTGCTCACTGACACCTACGTGGTGCGTCAGCTTCAACCCTGGCATGTCAACCTAGCCAAACGTCAGGTGAAAAGCCCCAAGATCTACATCGAGGATTCGGGTCTCGTACACACGCTGCTCGGGCTCGAGACGCGCGCAGACGTCGAGTCTCACCCGAAGGTCGGTGCTTCGTGGGAGGGGTTTGCGATGCAAGAGGTGGCAGCCCGCATTGGCGCACGACCTGACGAGTGCTTCTTCTGGGCGACCCATGCGGGTGCGGAGCTCGATCTACTCGTGGTGCGCGGAAACGAAAGAAGAGGTTTCGAATTCAAGCGAACCGAATCTCCGAGCACGACCAAATCGATGCACAGCGCGCTCTCCGATCTCGAGCTCGAGTGCCTCTATGTCATCCACGGAGGAACCCACAGCTTTCCGCTCGCCGGGAACATCAAAGCCGTGGCGCTCACCGAACTCGAGGAACTCGACCCGTTATGACCGGAGCAAGAATGCTGCCTTACAGGCAGCGGCCGAAGGCCGCAGGAGGCTCCAGCGTTTCAGCGAACCGGAACTCGCATCGATGATCCTCTCGAATTCGCGAGGTGAATCCGCCTCCAAAGCGCGC
>CAYFTY010001151.1:0-1599 GCA_964346045.1 uncultured Bradymonadales bacterium
GGTTGGGGGTATCAGGCCTTCAAAGGAACCCCGAGACTCATCTACAAAGTCGACCCGGAGACCGGCGAAGAAACTCTCGTTCGAGGTGTGGAATTGGTGGGAACACCGCTCACGAGCATCAACAAGATTGTCGCCGCCTCGACTGAGCCCGACGTATTCAATGGGTATTGCGGAGCCGAGAGCGGCTACGTACCAGTCTCGACCGTGGCTCCCGCGCTCTTGACCACAGAGCTCGAACTTCAGCGCAAGCAGCAGAATAAGCAGCGCTCGCCCATCTTGCCTCCCCCCTGGAAATCAGACGACTCGAAAGACTGAAATCCGGGACTCGCCTGGTCCAATCCGTTCGCTGGCCCGCGTCTGAGTTCTGGCTGCGCTAGAGGGCTTCTCGCCATTTTTGAGAAAGCGAAACGTCGTGGCTGTATTGGTCGATATGGTGTTGACGAGTTTCATCGTCCCATTCGAGTAGCTCTTGCATCCGCGTGGCGACTTTCTCTGCAGCCGCGATGCCCTGATCTTTTGCCCGATAGAAGACCTGGGTTCGTTGAATCAGCATGTCCGTGACGGTGGCCGCCATTTCTTCTTTCACGCCAAAATCGACCTGGGCCAGAATCTCGGGCCGGTCGGCATCGAGCCGCTCTGCCAGACGCGGATCCGCATAGACCAAGCGCGCAACTTTCACGCCTCGCATGCCATAAGTGTTGGCGAGCAATCTGGCCGTATCCATCTCGATATGACCGTTGCCAACATCAATGATTTCGCGCGCAACGCGCTCATGATCGTCGTCTGGAGGCCAGTTGATGGCTCCTGGCAGTGGTGCGGTATCGGTCTCGGCTTGCGTGACCTGCGGTAGCTGATTCGAAAGACGCAGGAGTTTCACCGCCGTATCGACCACCTCGGCGCTCATACGTCGGAAGGTCGTGAGTTTTCCACCCGCAATGGTGATCAGACCATCTTTGCCGACGATGATCTGATGTTCTCGTGATACCGAGCTTTCATCGACGTTTTCGGGGTCGCCCTGCGAAATCAGCGGCCGCAACCCTGCCCACGTCGATATGACATCGTCATGCGTGATGACGTTGTCGGGAAAATAAAATGCGGCCGCTTCGATCAGATAATTCACGTCATCGAGGTCGGCGTAGACGCTTCCAGGATCGCCCGAGTAGTCCGTATCGGTCGTTCCCAGATAGGTCGAATCGCCCCACGGAATCGCGAAAAGAACCCGTTCGTCATCGGGGTGAAAGCAAACCACGGCATGATTCACCGGTAATTTTTCGTAATCGACGACGATGTGGACACCCTTGGTGGGACGCAACAACTCGGTCTTCATCTCGGACCCCATTGCGATCGTTCGGTCCGTCCAAGGCCCGGTCGCATTGATCACCGCATGAGCTTTGACCTCCTTGAGTTCGCCCGTGAGCTGGTTCTTGGCGACGGCACCGCAGACTCGTCCCGAATCGTCTTTGAGGAAAGACACCGCCCTTGCCCAGGTCGCAACCACGGCTCCGTGATCGATTGCATCGATCGCACTCTCGAGGGTCAGGCGCGCGTCGTCAGTCGAGCAGTCGTAGTAAAGAGGCGCTCCCTTGATATCTGTGACCT
>CAYFTY010001152.1:0-1598 GCA_964346045.1 uncultured Bradymonadales bacterium
GCGCTGCTCCCGTTCGTGTTCTACCTCGCGTTTCCGTGCCAGATGACGTTCGTCGCCGCGGCTACTGTCGGCTAACGCCTGGCCTCCAAGGTGTCCTGGATGTTCGATGCAAGGGCCTCGAGCATCCTCTCGACGGAAAAACGATCGCGGGCGCATTGGTGACCGCGCTGTGCTAGACGCGACATGGTCTCGGGGGCGTCGAGCATGGTACGGAGCGTGCGTGCGAGGGCGGCGGGGTCTTCCGGTGGTACCAATCGCCCGGTTTCCCCGTCGTCGATAATCTCGCGGGGCCCCCCCGCGCGCGTGGCTACGACGGGACAACCGGATAACATGCCTTCAACGATCACGCGACCAAATGGCTCCGCAGCCGTCGAGGTGTGAGCTACGATGTCGACGAGGTACATCAGGGCAGGTATATCATCCCGGAAACCGAGGAAGTGAACCCGGTCGTCCACGCCGAGCCGATGCGCTTGCTCGCGTAGGCGCGTGGCATAGTCGGTGTCGCCCGTGAAGAGCGCATCGCCTACCAGCAGGGCGTGGGCGCCGGGTACGTCGAGGAGGGCTTCGATGAGGACGTGTTGCCCTTTCCAGGGAGCCAGTCGACTGAACACCCCAATCAGGGGCTTGTCGGGAAGTGCGAAGTTCGCGCGGAGAGCCGCTACATCGTCGTCGGTGATGGCCTCGAAGGGAGCGGCTGGGATCCCGTTGTAGACGAGACCGGTCTTTTCCACGTCTCCGCCGCTCTCGGCAAAAGCCTGGCGCGTCGCCTCCGAGTTGACGATGACGCGATCGACGAGCCAGTTCGCACACGAGACGGCAATCCGACGATTTACGTGGCTGAAGTGGTCGGCGGTGAGCATGTCGTGGAGGTTCCAAATGACCGGCCGGCCGGTTAGCCAGCCAGCCAATGCTCCGACGATGAGGGCTTTCTGGGAGTTGGCGAAGATGAGGTCGTGCTGCCGAGCGTGGTGGACGGTCTTAGCGACGAGTCGAATGACACTCGGCACGGCAGCGAGGGTGTCGCCGAGGCGACTTGTTTTCCGTACAGATTGGAGTTTCGATGCTTCATCTTGTAGCACCTCGGTATCGATGTTATCCGCGCGGAGGCGTTCGGCAAAGGGGCCCTCTTCGAAAACTGCGACGGTGGCGGTTTCCCGATAGTGACGGGCGACGTCGAGCAAATAGAGTTCGGCTCCACCGAGAGCCCCTGAGTGATCCAGAAAGAGGATGCGCGGCATCACGATATTACCTCTTCGTATACGTCGCGCACCTGGTGGGCAATTACAGACCAGTCGTAGTGCTCGCGGGCATAACGCTGGCACGTCTCGACGCTAGGAAGCGATACGGTCCCATCCAGAACATGGCGAATGCGATCCGCAATTGTCTTTGGTTCCTTGTCGGGCAGGAGCAGATTCTCCGAGAGATCGGACACGATTTCAGGCAGGCCGCCGACAGGCGTCACGAGCACGGGCGTGCCGGCGGCAAGGGACTCCACGACGACGAGGCCGAACCCTTCGTGCGACACGGTGGGCACGACGGACAGGTCGGCGGCCCGGTACGCAAATGGAAGGTCATCGTCGGGCACGAAGCCGAGCAGT
>CAYFTY010001153.1:0-1598 GCA_964346045.1 uncultured Bradymonadales bacterium
GTGTTCGGGCAAGATCTCACCGAAGCCCGCCTCTCAGGCCAAGATCATCGTGGTCAATCATCACCTCTATTTTGCCGATCTGGCGATCCGTGACGCGGGCTTCGGTGAGATCTTGCCCGAACACGATGTGGTCATCTTTGACGAAGCTCATCACCTGGAGAGCGTGGCAACCTCGTATTTCGGAATGCAGATCTCGAACTGGCGCATTCGTGAACTGGCGGCAGACGTCCAGCGAGACCTCGAAAACGAAGATGTCGACCAGACCGAAATCGACGATGCACTCGAAGAGCTCGATCAGGCCAGTGCGGCGTTTTTCTCGGCATTGACCTTTGGCCTCTACGATGGCCGCTACTCCTTTGACGAAGTCTTCACCCCCGAGAAAAAGAACCTCGTGCAACCCGAGCATGAGAAACTCGAGTCCGCCATCACGGGACTCGCCAAAGCGATTGTCCGCACCAAGGGGCTGGGCGAAATCGGCGAGCGCCTGATTGGTCGCTGCAAAGAACAGGAGATCGACCTCAGACGCATCATGAAGGCCGATGATCCGCGCTATGTCTATTTCGTCGAGATGCGCGACCGTGGTTGTTTTCTTCAGGCGGCACCCATCGACCTGGCGCAGCTCATGCGTGAAAAGCTACTCGACAAGCAAGACCGGGTGATCTTCACCTCGGCCACGCTCGCGACCGGAGGGGATTTCGACTTCTTCGAACAACGCATGGGCATCAAGAATCTGCAAAAGCGCAACCGCGACGGCGACTACGAAGCCGTCGACGATCTATACATCGAACGACTCTTGCTCCCGCCGGTTTTCAACTACGATTCGCAGGCACTCGTCTATGTGCCCCGAAGACTGCCAGACCCGAAACACCCCGAATACATCGAAGGCGTGTGCACGATCACCGAGTATCTACTTGGGCTGAGCGATGGTCGAGCGTTCGTACTTTTTACGAGCTACCGCAACCTCAATGCCGTCTACGACGAAATCGCTGATAAGCTCGACTACAAGGTGCTCAAACAGGGCGACAAGCCCAAGCGTGAGTTGCTCGACGCGTTTCGCGAAGACACCCATTCGGTGCTCTTCGCGACGAGTTCTTTCTGGGAGGGAGTCGATGTCGAGGGCGAGTCATTGAGCATGGTCATCATCGACAAACTACCCTTCGCAAATCCTTCCGACCCGTTGACCCGCGCGAGACTCGACCTGATCGACAGCCGTGGCAAAAGCTCGTTCTTCGAATTCTCCGTGCCCCTCGCCGCACTCACGCTCAAGCAGGGATTCGGACGTCTGATTCGCTCCAGAACCGACCAAGGAGTCGTCGCGATCCTCGACTCGCGAATCGGTAAAAAGCGCTACGGTCGATACTTCCTCGAGTCGCTTCCCCCTGCCCCTATCGTGTGGAACGCATTCGAAGTCCGGGACTGGTGGAGTTCACGCGGCCAAGGCGTATCCAAAGAATCAGGGTGACCGAAGCCATGCTCCAAGATTGTCGGCATACGCCGTAGAGTCGAGAAACCGTCAAAAAACCAGCCTGGCACGAGACGTGCTGAGTTCAAGTGTGATCGCTCGGCGAGCCCCCCGAGTGCGCCAAACCTGGATGAAT
>CAYFTY010001154.1:0-1598 GCA_964346045.1 uncultured Bradymonadales bacterium
CATGGTACTCATCGTCTCGGTGGGTTGGAAGTTCTGGTATGCGGCTCGCGGCCCCGATGCTCCGGTGGCTACTGACACGCTCGACGTGGATGAAAAGCCGTCGCCAGATCCGGCGGCGCTGCAGGAGCAGGTGATGGATGCCGGGCGTGCTGAAGAGGAGCCTGATCAGCCAAGCTTATTCGCGTTCGAAGAAGATACCGGGTTGAATCTCGCCCTGGCCGACGCAGGCGTCGAACCCGAGGAAGAGATCGCTGCGCCCAGACCCTCGACCCGGACGAAGCGCCCCCCGGTCGAGAAAAAAGAAGAGGTCGAAATGATCACGATTTCGATCACGAGCAGCCCGACGAATGCATCGGTGTCGGTCGACGGAATCCCCATTGGTAACACTCCGATTGAGCACGAAGTGCCTCGTTCGGACTCGACCGTGAAAGTGCGGATCTCTCTGCTCGGGTACAAGAATGAGATATTCCGGATTGTTGCAGAGCAAGATGCGGAAATCGCGGCAAAACTCGAGTTCGACCGCATCAAGATGTTCGACTGAGTCGCGCCCGGCGCGCATGTCGTACTACGCAAGCCACGTGAAAACCTTGCCTTGAGAAGTCGCGCGAGCCGACATACAAGGAGATATGCCGTCGTCGTTCCGATCCGTGCTCGCACTTCTTGTGTCGATCAGCCTCATGTGTAGTCCGCTGGTCACTTTTGCCCAGCAGACGCCCGAGCCTCAAAGCAATCCGGCAGAGGCCGCAAATATCCATTACCAGACGGCTGTGCGACTTTTTGGAGAAGGGCGATATCGCGAAGCGCTCGATGAATTCGATGCGGCCATCGCCGTTCAAGAATTGCCGGTCTTTCATTGCAATCGAACTCTCGTTTTGCTCAAGCTGCAGGAGACCGACGAGGCTGTGAAAAGCCTTCGCAAGTGCCGCGATGGATTCGAAGGGCAGGAAGAGTACGCGAGTATCGACGCCGAGCTTCAGGGCGTTTCGGCGTATCAGTTCATTGTGCGTCCTCAGGCGATTACGGTGGCGCAAGATATGGCCAGCGGAGGAGTCGAGCAGACGGTCGTCACACGACCCTCGCCAGGATGGGACCTCGCTGATTTCGGCTACCTCACGACCGGACTGGGGGTCGCTCTTCTGGCCAGCGCACTCACGATTGATCTCGCGAGCGGTTCGCTGGCCGATGACTTCAAGAGAGAGAGTGAGGGCGGACCGGGAACAAGCCCGCAACGATATGCGGAGCTGCGAGACCAGGTCGAGATTCGTCAGGATATCTTCACCATTCTCCTGATCTCAGGTGCGGTCGTATCCGCGGCGGGCGTTGGCATGGTCGTCGTACATTTCCTGTCTTTCGATACCGAAGAGGACGCCTCTACGGTGCTATCTCCCTGGCTCAGCGATCGGAATTCGGCGGGTTTGCAGATCCTGGGTACGTGGTAGCCTCGTCTTAAAGTTCTGAAATTCATGAGTTTGTGCGGTTGTCTCAGTGGGGCTCGAGTTCCTCAGTTTGACAACCGTCCGCCTGCTCATGATAGTTCGTCGCTCTCGCCCGCATTGAACTTGTTTTGGGCTTGTATTGTTGTTGTTTGAGGCACTTGC
>CAYFTY010001155.1:0-1598 GCA_964346045.1 uncultured Bradymonadales bacterium
GGTCAGCCGCCTGGCAACGCTCCAGAAAGAGGCTACCGACGCGTTGAGCGAGGTGGCTCGGGTCGAGGATGCGATCCAGGTCAAGAATCGATTCATCGGCCGGAAGGGACAAATTCAAGAGGTCATGAAGTACCTGCGCGACCTCCCCAACGAAGGCAAGCGTGAGGTCGGGCAGGCTTCGAATCGCACCAAGAACGCCATCGAAGACGCCTACGAGCGTCGCGTCGAGGCGATTGAAGCACGCGAGTTGGCCGAACGACTCGAAGCAGAACGAGTCGACGTCACGTTGCCCGGACGAGACCTCCTGAAATCTGGAGGACACCCGCTCACCCGTGTCGAACGTGAGCTCACCGACCTGTTCGTCAGGCTCGGTTTCGAGGTGGCCGATGGACCCGAGATCGAGTCCGACTACTACAACTTCGAGATGTTGAACTTTCCGCCGGATCACCCCGCGCGAGACATGCAGGACACGTTCATGCTCGAAGACGGGCGCCTGCTGCGAACGCACACATCGCCCGTGCAGGTGCGCACGATGCTCGCCTACGACACGCCGATTCAGGTCATCTCGCCCGGCCGCGTCTACCGGTGCGATAGCGATGTGACACACTCTCCGGTCTTTCATCAGATCGAAGGACTGCACATCGACCGGGACGTCACCTTCGGCGACCTCAAGGGAACACTCTTCGCGTTTGTGCGTACCTATTTCGGCGACGACACGCCCTTGCGATTTCGACCGAGTTTCTTTCCCTTCACCGAACCTAGCGCAGAAGTCGATATCGGTTGCATTTTCTGCGGGGGCTCCGGGTGCCGTGTATGCTCCCACACCGGTTGGCTCGAGATTCTGGGATGCGGCATGGTCGACCCCAACGTGCTCGAGTCGGCCGAGATCGATCCCGACGAATTTTCGGGATACGCCTTTGGGATGGGAGTCGAACGAATCGCGATGCTGAAGTTGGGCATCGACGACATCCGCCTACTCTTTGAAAACGACCTTCGATTCCTGCGACAGTTTTAGTCACATACGGGAAGAATCATGAAAGTAAGTGTGAAATGGTTGAGTGATTTCGTAGACCTCTCCGAGCTCACGACCGATGAGATTGTCGCGCGCCTTACGGCGGCCGGCCTCGAAGTCGACAGCGTCGAGACGCGAGCGGCCGAAGGAATTGTGGTCGGGCGAATCGAAGCGATCGAAGAGCATCCCAAAGCCGATCGTCTCGTGATGTGCCGGGTCGACGTCGGTGACGGGACCCTTCGCAATATCGCCTGCGGTGCTAAAAATATGAAAGAAGGCGATGTCGTGCCGGTGGCGCTGCCAGGCTCGCAGCCGCCAGGAATTGACTTTGAGATTACGTCCCGCGAAGTGGCGGGAGTGATGTCCGGGGGGATGCCCTGCGCCCAAGACCAGCTGGGGGTCGCCCGCCGAAACGGAGGACTCTGGGTTGTTCCTTGCTGTTCTTCCAGACGAGGAGCAACCCAGAGTCCTTCGATGGGTGCCTGATAATTTAATTGAGCCTGACGAAGCGCCAGGCGGTCGATTTTTTCCGCCACCGCTTGGGAACGTTGCAGTGCGGGCTTACGAATTTCCGGATCATTGAGGG
>CAYFTY010001156.1:0-1596 GCA_964346045.1 uncultured Bradymonadales bacterium
CTAGCGCGCTCGCCTCCCCGGAGTCACTCTATGACTCCGCTGCTTCCAGTGGTCGTGGTCTCAAACTCGGGCTCGAAAACACCAGCGATCACATACGTGTGGGGCACGGGCTCTCGCAGCGATCTGGAAACACTCGGCGAATTACGTCCCAGCGGAGCGTGGTGATGGAATTGATGACTACCGAATTGCGGGCACTTCGCCGGGCCCTTCACGCCGAGCAACTCGTACCGCCCCTCGTCCGTTGGGCCACGCGGCGTCAACACGAAGCGACAGCGCTCGATATTCGTACGATGCGAGACTGGGCTGAACGCATTGCCGACTCACGTGAACTCGCTTCGCTCGTTCGGCGCTTGCCGAGCACATCGCGTGAGTCGTGGAGCGATGTCGAGGATCGCTTTCCAACGCGGCTGCAGCACCATCACGCCCTGCTCTTTCATCGGCTCGCGATGCGCCTCGAATCACGGCGCGAATTTGCAGACGCCCATCGTCTGGGCAATTGGTCTCGTTCAGCGTGGGCGCACGTGCTCGCCGATCCCGACTACGTCGATGATCTATTATCTCGTGTGTCTCCGGGCGAGGCTTTCTCGGCCGAAGAGGTCTTCCTGCATGAGTTCGAGCGGCGGGTCACCGACCTCATCGAATCACTCGAGGGGGCACTCGAAACCAAAACGCTCAGTGCAACATCCATCGACCGCGATCTTGCATTTTACGCAAGCCAGGCACTCACGAGCTGGGCCGAATCAGATTTCCCCCTCGTCGAGCCGGTGCATTCGGCTCGTTCTGCACTGCGGCGAATCGCCAGAAAGCCGCTCGATGCTTTCGACCGCTGGCTCGACGAAGTCAACCTCGCCGAGGCTTCTCGAGAGCAAATCACGGGGCCATTTATCTGGTTGCGAACGACCTATCAGACGCTGGGCTACAACGCGCAGATCGCATCGGAGATCGTGAGCCGAACGGTCGAATTCATCTGGACTCTCCGACGGCTCGAGCGCGATGTCGAAGCGACGCTGAACTCGCTCCTGGAAGAGACTGCCCCATTCAACGAGACCCTGGCCACCAGTCTGGCCGACGCCGAGCTCTTCGGTCACAACGCCCGCTGTGCGGACTTTCTGGTCTTTCAGGGAGAACGGATCTCGGATCGCGACCGCCGCATCGAGATCTTCCGGCGGGGACTCGAGCTCTGCCCCGGGCACCGGAACTCGGCCAAGCTGCTCTCGCATGAATACCTCTGGGACGTCGAATCGGCTCTGATGAAAATCGAATCCATCGCTTCGGTGGCAGCCCATATCGGTCCCATCCGCGCGCGAGCCGAAAGACTGCTCGACGAGGCCGAGGATGCGCTCGACCGGGTCGAAGAGACCTTCGCCTTCAACGAGTCGATCCCCGACAAACGCGAGGAGATCGAAAGACACCGATTTCGCCTGGACATCCCACGGAGTCGCGATGCGTGACGAAAACCCATTCGACCTGCTCGGGCTCGCGCCCGATCTCGATACCAAAACGCTTACGGAAGTCCTGCGGCGGCGCGCAGAAACCCTCTCCGGAGCCGAGCGCGAAAAGGTACAGGACGCCTGGCGCGCGCTCACTCTCTTTCAT
>CAYFTY010001157.1:0-1591 GCA_964346045.1 uncultured Bradymonadales bacterium
CATACCCCATTTGAGGGAGTAGCCGTGCGAGTCCCACATATCTTTGAGTGGGGGGTGCTCCTTGATCCCTGCGCTCGCCTTTTCTTTGTACTCTTCGAGAGTCGTCGAGGCGAAGAGTTCGCGGCGCTTCACGTCGATGACTTGAGCGCCCTGAACAATGGCAGGGATTTCACCTTCGTCACTGAGGCCAATTTCGCTTTCGGCGCCTGCGAAGATGCGTCGGCCGTCTTCGCTGCGTGTGACAAAGGTGAATGCGTTTTCGCCGACTTCGTCGCCTACGATACCGACATGAGTGCGACCGTATCCGACGGGCACGGCGATCACGTCTTCGTGAAGGCCGGGCTGGATGATGACCGGGAATTTGCGTTCTCGGTTGCCCTGCTTGACGGTAATGTACTGCCCCTGCTTCATCTTGAGGGCCTTGAAGGTTGCGGGTCCAACCTGAGCGTACCCGCCCCACGCCGTCTTGGTGATGGGATCGGGAAGCTCCTGCAGGTGCCCGTTATTCGCATGCTTGCCGCCCATCATCTGGATGGTCGCGAAGAGCTGCAATTCCTTGCTGCTCAGATCTTTGGGATCGTTTGCCTCGGCTCGAGCGGGTGCAGCTTTGGGCAAGGTGCTGATCGCCTGCGGAAGCTGCAGTCGGGGCTGCGGCTTGGTCATATCGGCGATGAAGACACCCTTTCGCAGAGTGTCATCCCAGAACTGGTCGAAGCTCGAGAGCCCGGCCGCCTTGGGGAACACTTCGTTTTTCCAGTGGGCGCGGATGTATCGATACCACGCACCGGGGTCTGTCGGAACGTCCGAAGCCACATTACCGAGAGGCCGCTCCGGCTTTTCGAGGAATGTGTCAAAACGAGTCGGAAGGCTCTCGCCGAACCAGCGCATCAGGCTTTCTTCAAAGCCGCGAGTGTCGTGGAGCGGGGTGGTCGTCGGCTGACTAATTGCGTAGACGCCGTAGACTGGATTCGAGTCTCCCCATGCTTCGAGGCTGTTGCCCGAAGGAGCGAGATACTGAGCCAGCATGCCGGTTTCGTTGACGCGGTCTGAGGTCGAGACGACGGTCTTGACCTGGGCGACTGCTTCCTCGAATCCCAGCTCGGCCGGCGCGTCGTACGCCGGGTTGGCTTCATGGATGACAAGGACGTCGACCTTGCCGTCGTTGATGTCTTTGATGAGTGCTTCGAGTTCGCCGAGCGTTCCCTGCGCCTGCATCGAAGGCCGCGTGCGGTCGACCGACTCTCCCTCGTTTCCGAGCGTTGCATTCAAGAGATTGACGACCACTTCGAGCGCCAGTCCATTTTCGGTTGCGCTGCCGAGTCCACCCGCGATGACCAGGCTTTTGCCGGCATGGTCTGCGAGCTCTTGTCCCACGCGGGTGAGCTCTCTGGCGTCGAGGCCTGTCGCCCGTGCGACGGCTTCGGGCGTGAAGGGCTGTAGCGCCGATCGGACTGCTGAATTGCGGGCGAGTGGGCCTGTCTGTCGTGTGATGACGACGACGTGCGCAAGGGCGAGGCCGATGTGCACGAGGTCGTCATCACAACGAAATGCTCTCGCATCCGAATGCGTATCAGCAGATCAAGTTCGGGAC
>CAYFTY010001158.1:0-1586 GCA_964346045.1 uncultured Bradymonadales bacterium
CGATCACCAATTCTCGAAAGATCTTTTGTCGTCGGGCCTGCACCTTTTCGATCGAAGGGTCGAAGACCATGATCTCTTGTTCGACGACACTCTCTGGGAAAAGCTCATCGAGCCATGCGAGCTCGACCTCGCTTGCCAGCCTCACGATGCCATCCCCTTTGTAGGTCGACCCGAAGATCTGTAGCGCCGCAATGGTATGCGCCTCGCGCACCAGACTTTCGTAACCAAGCACGACTGACTCCCCTCCAGATACAGCCCAATTCTCGCTTCGCTCGAAACAGATTCGGTCCGGAAACGCTGCCGCCGAGGCCTTGAGCACACTCTCATCCGGCGCCTCTTCATGCGTAGAGGCTTGAACGCCTACGAGTCGAGCAAGCTGCTGCGCGGCTCGCCAGCAACCCCTGGCTCGACCGACATGCACCGAGAGCCCCTCTCGCCTTGCAACCTGCGTACGCCCTTTCTGCACCGCAGGGAGTATACGCGCTCGCACCAGGGCATCAGACCGCGCTGCGGCAGACTTTTCGTCGACGCCGGTCACAAAGTCGCGTTCACTCAAGATGGCGCAGATACGCGCCATCGTGACCGGACAACTCCGCGTACGACCCTCGTCGAGCATCACACCCATGCGAGGATGGAGCGGAAAATCGATGAGTCGTTCTCCGCGCTTGGTGAGATTCCAATCTGAATCGATTGCCCCAAAATCTCGTAGTAGCTCGACGGCTCGCTCGATGCGCGCAAGCGGCGGACTCTCGAACCAGTCGAATTGGGCCGGGTCGTCTCGCGACCATGCGATGACATCGAGAATGGCGCCGGTCACATCGACCCGGGCGACCGCCGCGGGCGAATAATCACTCATGCGAAATTCGGTGGCCGTCGGCCATAGACGAATCACCCGCCCCGGTCTGATACGTCCGGCTCGTCCGGCCCTCTGCGTGGCAGACGCTATGCTGATGTGTTCGACCCGCAGCTCGTCGAAACCCGATGACTTCGAGGCATGCAGCTCTTTGACGAGTCCCGAGTCGACCACAGCCGAGACATGTTGGATGGTCAGCGACGTCTCGGCGATATTGGTCGAAAGCACGACCTTGCGTCTGGGGCCCGCCTCGATGGCCCGGTCCTGTTGGTCGTTCGGGAGTGCACCGTAGAGCATGCAGACGTCGACCTCTTTCGAGACCGACGATCGCTCGAGCGCTGCCCGACAATTCTGGATATCCCGCGCCCCCGGCAAGAAGACCAGGATGTCTCCGCCGTCGTCCTCCGGATCTTCGATCAGCGTGCGCACTGCACGCGTGACGCCCTTTTCGATCGTTTCGGGGTCTTTTTCGACGTTCTCAATCGTGAGCGGGAACGTGCGTCCTTCGCTCTCGACGACAGGAGCGTCGAGATATGCTGCGACCTCGTCCGTGCCGAGGGTCGCGGACATGACGATGATCTTGAGGTCTTCTCGCACCTCGCGTAGTTCTTTGAGAAAGGCGAGTGCGAGATCGGTGTGGATCGAACGCTCGTGGAATTCATCGAGCACGACCGCACCCACGCCCTCGAGAAACGGATCGCCCTGCAGTCTTCGTGTGAGAATCCCTTCGGTG
>CAYFTY010001159.1:0-1575 GCA_964346045.1 uncultured Bradymonadales bacterium
ATTTGATAGACGCAACGAAAGCCCCAGGTTCAGGGCGCGGTGCCCAGTGGGTGCGAATCTGCTCGCCCTTCTCTTTTGCGTCTTTGATCGACTCGTACCATGGCAGGATCAGGAAGGCCCGCCAGCCGTAATCGAGAGCCTCATCGGCATCACCATTGAAGACCTGTCCTGCCCCGGGTGCCAGAAGGCTCATGAATGCAGCCACCCCCGACGAGTGCTCGGGTCGCGGATCAAAGCCGTCCGGGGTGTAAGGCGGCTTGCCAGAATCGTCGAGAAAGGCTCGGCTCATTTTGGCCGCCTGAATTCCCTGCTCTCGCGGTGGCGGCACCACAGGTTCAGACGGCTCATCGGCCGGCGCTGCCTCTTCGGAAGGTTCAGGTGGAATCTCCTTTTGCGGCTCGCTCAGCTCGGCGAGGCCCGCATCATGTTCGAGCACTTCTTCGAGCCCTTGCGCCGCAACGGTCGCAGGTTCTCTCACTCTCGAGACGTCTTTCTCTTCGCCGGGTTCGTCACCGGGCTGAAGCCCCGGAAAGAGTGAGCCCCATCCGCCGTCATCTCGATCTCGAGGCTTTTCGACTGCCGATGGATCGACCGGCTCGGCGACTGACGGCTCATCGGCCGCCTCGGCGCGGCGGGCCGCTTCGACCACGGCCTGAACATCCGGGTCGAGGGTCTGGAATCCGCCGAGAAGCGTACGGGCATGTACGGGCTCATCATCCGAGTCTCGAGCTTGCTCCTGGTATCGGGCAACCTCGGTCTTCGAAATCGACGGCAGGCCGCGCGCCGTCGAACGTTTTTCGTCCACGGGCACATCTGAATCCGAACCGTCATCTTTGGGCCGGCCGAGCCTGCGTGTCAGATCGGCAGCGAGCTCGGCATCGTCTGCCACCTCGATGGTCGAGATCCCCATCTCTTCGAGCATCGCATCGATGTCTGGATTGTCTGCGATGGTACGCGCGAGTTCAGGCTCATCGCCCTGAATCTCGGCGGGAATTCCCAGCGCCTCGAGCCGCGCGCAGAGTTGTCTGGCGGCTGCAGGTGTCATGTCTGCCTCGACCGTGACCGGGCCTCTGACCAGCAGACGTTCCAGCGCCTTGACTGAGCTTCCGGTGACCGGAGCGAGCAGCGTGGCAAGCTCGCTCAACGAGCGGCCCCAGTGCGCAGGTTCGACGACGACCGAAAAAATACGCAACGCGAGTCCTCTGAAAACTTCCAATCGGCCTGTCGACGCCGCTCTATCCATCTGCATCGCGACAGGCTCTCGCTTCGCTGATCAGTGTGCCGTACATCCCAAGGATTGCAACTCGTGCAGCGGCATCGAGCTATACCATCTCGGGAACTTGGGTCGGCGCGAAAGTAACGCTACAATCATGAAGTCTTCTTCCAAGGTATCTACATGAGTCGTTTTCATCCCGTCTCGATATTCGTCTTCGCCCTTTTGATCCTGGCCGGTGGATGCGTGTACGAGGGTGCTTCGGGCATCACCTGCGAAGACGGCGAGATCAGTGGAGATCGCGAGTGCGTCGATGGCTATTGGGTCATCACAGGTTCGGATATGGTGGTCCTCGAAGACAT
>CAYFTY010001160.1:0-1572 GCA_964346045.1 uncultured Bradymonadales bacterium
GATGCGCTCGGATATCAGTCGCTGCCACAGGTCTGGCACAAGCCCGAGCAGGAAGGTATCGTCAACGGTGCTCTGGTGCCCGAAGGCATGATTGCAGGAGACGACATCCTCGGGAGCGGCCGCGAGGAATACACGGCATTCATCATCGGAAAGCAGCTCTTCCTCTTTCTCGAGCCCTTCTATCTGGCGTCGATTCGACCGGTGACCGATCTTCAGG
Source organism: uncultured Bradymonadales bacterium (assembly GCA_964346045.1). GTDB lineage: Bacteria > Myxococcota_A > Bradymonadia > Bradymonadales > Bradymonadaceae > CAYFTY01. The sequence continues at coordinate 218 of CAYFTY010001160.1, forward strand.
TCTTTTTGATTCTGGGGGCGCATCTCGTGCGTCAGGACGTGGATATCGACATGACCAAAGAGATGCAGAGCGCCTACAAATACATGCGCAAGCGCATCAAAGGTCAGAATCTGCAGAATCTCAAAATGGCGGTCGATAAGATCTCGGATCGCGAGACGGATCTGAACACATGGGTCGAGGCCATCGAAGACAGCGCCAATCGAGTCGGTCTGCTTTTCTGCGACGACCTCAGCGCGGCACGCGAATATCTGGAGAGCGAACCCGAACCCATCGGGACGCGAAGTGTCGACGAGCGTATGAATGCGCTGGTCGAGTACTCGCTCAGCGAGAAGTACTTCCAGTTGCGTGAGAAACTCGGTCTGCGGCTCGGCTGACTCAGGCTGCCTGAGCGACCGATGAGAGCGTCTTCAATTTTGCCGAGAAGGCATTGAGCCACACGCGATCGTGTTCGCGCGGTCGTACTCGGTACGACCAGTAGCGCGTCGATTCTTCGCCCACCCAGTCCATGGCAACGGCCGTTCGTTCGAGTACGTTCACATCGAGCTGGACTCGTTCGCGAACGCTCGAGACCATCACGGTGACGGTCGCAGCGTCGCCGAGTCCCATGTCACATTTGGCGACGAATGCGAGGTCTTGATGGGGCGAGAGATGCGCGAAGAATTCTTCGACGGTCTCGAATCTGCAGATGATGGATCGCATGCACGCTCCTTGCCTTCCTTGGCGCCGGTGCACAGTGGCTATACGTTGTTGACGGTCAATGTCCTACACGCAGTATCGCCGCGTCGGCTCGCGACCGCAAAATTTTTTCTCCGAAAGACCTGATGTTCGAAAAGGCCTGGTATATCTACGCATTGGCGCTCCTCGCCGGGAGCGTTGCTGGCGCGATCAACACGCTCGCCGGGAGTGGTTCGCTGATCACGCTGCCTGTGCTCGTCTTTCTGGGGCTTCCGCCGACGGTCGCCAATGGCACCAATCGCGTGGGTGTTTTGCTGCAGAATGTCATCGGGATGGTGACGCTGCGTCGCGGCGGAAAATTGCCGCTGACGGGCAGCGGCTGGTACGTCGTGCCCACCCTCATCGGCGCTGGCGCCGGGGCCTACGTAGCCTCACAGGTCGACGACCGCGCGATGAACTGGGTCATCGGGGTCGTGATGCTGCTGATGCTCGGAGTCGCTTTTCTCAATCCTAAGAAGTGGCTCGAGGATGATGGCGCCGTGCCCGAGAAGCCCGGCGCTCTCTTGCTTGTCGCTTTCGTTGCTGTCGGCTTCTACGGTGGATTCATTCAGGCGGGTGTGGGTGTGCTTCTCCTCGTCGCTCTGGTCGTCGGGGCCGGATACGGTCCGGTTTCGGCCAAT
>CAYFTY010001161.1:0-1572 GCA_964346045.1 uncultured Bradymonadales bacterium
TGTCGGCATGCCTCTAGTCTAGCACCCTCGGCGGCCCGGCACTGAAGAGGGCGTCGTCATCGGCGTCCTCAACCACGTCGCCACTCTCGCCTGAGAGAGATGCCCGCCGGGCGGCCAAGATCTGCTTAATATGCTCACGGTCATGCGTGAACTCGCTTTGGTGATGCGCCACAACCTCAAAATCCTCGATCTCATCTTGAAATACGCGAAGCGGTTTGACCGTCTTTGTATTGAAGAAGACCGTTCCAATATCCCGATGATACAAGAACGCCTCGCGCTGTTTCAGTCCGCGGATAGCCACGATCCCCTCATGGATTTGCTCCTCGAGGGACATCTGTGTGAGCGCTCGCTCTTCGATCCGCGGCGTCATCACCTGGCTCCGTGTCCGCGCCTGCGAACTGCTCTCGGACTCGCCCTCGCCCCACCCGCGGCTCGTGCTGTCGCTCAGGTTGACGTTGTCCGAGGCGCTATGCCCGCCGATCTGATTGCCGTCGACATCGAAGAGCATCACCGTCCCGATGCCTTCGCCCCGGCCAGAGCTACTGCCGTCGAAGCGGCTGGTGGAGCGCCCCCAACCTGTCGCGACAGTCTCGTGCTCGAGGGTCTCGATGTCGTAGCCGATCACCACCGGCTGCGTGATCCGCTCTTTTGTTCGCTGCACATCGAAGAACCCGCGGAAGAGGTGTCGCGACAACCGCTCCGCGGCCTCCTCGTCGTCGGGATTGAAGACGACCTTAACCTGCGCGCCGGCCATCACGGCGTTGAACATGTCGTCACCATACCGGCGCAGCTGGTCGATCCGCTGGTGCGAAAGCACGAGGTGCAAGCCGAACTTCGCCGTCTGGTCGAGCGCGCTCGCAATGTCGTTGGTTAGATAATCAGCACACTCATCGATGTAGAAATAGAAGGGGCGCTGTTTTGCTATCTTTTTGTCGCGCGTGAATGCAGTCGTATAGAGATCACTTGCAATAAGCGCCCCCAGAAGCTGGCTATTGCGTCTCGACAGTTTCCCAGATTGCGCGAGATTGACCAGGACGATATGGCCTTCATCCATGCATTTTCGGAAATCGATCACGCCCTCAGTCTGCCCCATCATGAGCGCGATCGGCTCAGCCTTGGCAAACTCGATGAGCCGATTGCGAGCGCTGTTAAACAACTCCCCAAATTGTCGTTGGGTCAGGCCCTCGTCGATCTCCTGCCATTCCGTAGCGAAGGTGGGATTCGTGATATTCGCCCGCAAAGCGGCGCGCGCGTCCTTCAACGACCAATTCGCAAAAAACGGCCACTCCCCCAGCGACAATCCGTTGCTCGCCAAGCCGGCGAAGATCATCTGCAGGCACCGGGAAAGCTGCGGGGTTTGCGTGATCTCGGTGCCGCCCCACACCTTCGTGCACGCATCTACCATCGCATCTATCCGCACCGTTTGATCAACCGTAGAGTGCGCCTGAAGCGGATTGAACCCGACCGTCCAGCTGGAGTGGCAGGGGTCGACAAGATGCACCGTCTCCGAGCGGTGCATGTCATGGTAGGCGAGCCAGTCGACCAGGTCTTCGTAGAGCTCGCCATGCGGGT
>CAYFTY010001162.1:0-1570 GCA_964346045.1 uncultured Bradymonadales bacterium
GCCATCGTATCCAGTCGTGGGCGCGCTGCGGCCGGCCCGAATTTGCGTGTACTCGTTCGCCTGGACGACGACCGGGCTGAGCTCAGCCTCGATGCCTCGGGCGACCTGCTCTACATGCGCGGATGGCGCGAGAACACAGTCGCGGCTCCTCTGCGTGAAAGCATCGCTGCAGCCCTGCTTCGCCTCGCCGAATGGGGCGGAGAGCCAATCTATGATCCGTGCTGCGGAAGTGGAACCTTCATCATCGAGGCGGCCCAACGCTCATGCAGGATGGCGGCTGGCGCACACCGAAGCTTCGCCCTCGAGGATTGGGGGCATCTGCGCCCTGAAGTCTGGGAAGACGCCCGAGAGCGAGCCGCCGCCGAGGGGATCGAGCCTGATATAGTTCATCGAGGCTCGGATATCGCGGCCGAAGCCATCGCAGCAGCACTCGAGAATGCGCGTCGTGCACGTGTCGCCGACCAGACTCACTTTGAGGTGGCTCCGGTTCGAGATGCACGTCCGAGCACCGACAAGGGCTTACTCATCGCAAATCCGCCGTATGGGGTGCGACTCGAGCGAAACACGGTATACGAGGACCTGCTCGAAACCTATCGAACTCATTTTGCGGGATGGGCACTGGCCTTTCTGGCACCTCGAGACTTCAAGCCGCCTGCCGTTGGACTCGATGCTCAACCAGTGACGACCTTCCGAAACGGCGGCATCCCGGTGACATGGTGGAAATTCACGCATCGGGCATAGAAACGATGTTCGACGATGTTTCTGAAATGGAAGTTTTCGAAGAGACGAAAAAACGCGACAGGCTCGCGAATTCGGCCTACACTCGGGTTCGGAAGCAAGGAAGCTTACCCAGACACCTCGCAAGGCATGCGCACGTTCACCCCCATCACACTCGTATTTCTGCTCTCGCTCTCCCTTCCGGCCTCAGCGCAGTCGCAGAGTTCGGTTCGCGTCGCCGGGAACGAGCTACGATTTCGCGTGATCGACCGCTTTCCAAGCGCCGATGATTGGCCCTGGTCTTCTGAGGCACGGCGGGCTTTCGAGCGCGGAGAGTGGAAAACCGCGCTCCAACATATCTCGCCAGCGACCGATCCAGGTCATCAATTTGCCTACGGGTACGCCGCCTACAAGAGCGAAGAATACGAGAGAGCCTACACGGCACTATCTCGAGTTGCTGCGAATTCGCGTGCGCTGCTGCGCGACTATGCCGCGCTCTATGCCGCTGAGTCAGCACTCGCCAGCGAACGCCATGACGAAGCGCAACGCTGGGCTGCTGCCGTTTCGAAATCTACACCGGTTCACGCCGACGCGATGTGGGTCCTCGCCCGCTCATTGAGTGCTGCCTCGCCTGAGTCGCAAAAGGCTGAACGTGCCCTGCGTGGGTTCATCGCGACCTACGGAAGACATGCCGCGGTTTCGGAGGCCAAACTTGGTCTCGCGACGCTCCATTTGAGTCGCGGCGACCACAAAGAGGCAGCAGCCGTTTTCTATGACGTGATCGTCGAAGCTCCGCTCTCGACCGAAGCGACGGCCGCAAAAGCCGCCCTGAAAACCCTGCAGACGAAGCTTT
>CAYFTY010001163.1:0-1568 GCA_964346045.1 uncultured Bradymonadales bacterium
GATATCCACATCGACACCCGAGCCCTGAATATCCTTACCCAGGTAACCGGCTTCGTAGGCTTCGGCCAGCGCCGCCTCGACGCGCTCGAAAGGCTCGTGATGAAACTCACCGCGCAGATAATTGTAGGCCACAGTCGCCCCCATCGAGTAGGCGGCAATCGCCATGCCCTCGAGCAGGGCGTGCGGGTTGAAGCGCAGGATGTCGCGATCGTGGGAGGTACCCGGCTCGGACTCGTCGGAATTGCACAGCAGGTACTTCTGTCCAGGCGCCGAGCGCGGCATGAACGACCACTTCAGACCGGTCGGAAAACCGGCGCCGCCACGGCCGCGAAGCGACGACTTCTTGATCGTCTCGATGACATCTTCCTGGGGCGTTTTGTCCTTGAGGATTTTCTCCCAGGCCTGCCAGCCACCGTGCTTGCGATAAGCCTCGAGCGACCAGCAGTTGTCCTCGTCGAGATGCGTAAAACAGACGTTGTGTTCAGCCATGATCAATAGCCTCAAATCTCTTGGCTCACGCAGAGCCACGCGCTAACGTTTTCCGCAGAGGCGCTGCTTGCCTCCGGCAAGGCGCACCTCTGCTCCAAACTGCGCTGAGCCGCAGAGGACGCAGAGAAATATTGAATTAAACAATTCATAACGCTTTTCTCTGCGATCTCGGCGTCTCTGTGTCTCTGCGTGATACTCATTGAACGTTCCTTAAGCGCCGCCATGGGCTGCTATTCCAGTCCGTCGAGAATCTTGTCGACCTTTTCGGGCGTGAGATGCTCGTGGTAGTGGCCGTCGACGATCATCATCGGAGCACGCACGCAGGCGGCCAGGCACTCTTCCTCTCGCTTTAGGAAAATGCGCCCGTCCGGTGTCGTCTCGCCGATGCGCGTTCGGAGCTTCTTTTCGACATGCTCGACGATCTCGTCCGAGCCGCAAAGCATGCAGGAAATGTTGGTGCAGATCGAAATCGAGTGACGTCCGACCGGTTCAGTCTCGATCATGGAATAGAAGGTGGCAATCTCGTAGGCCCACACCGGCGGGACTTCCAGATAGTCGGCCACGGCATCCATCAGTTCCGAGCTGACCCACCCACCGTTCTGGTGCTGGACGGCGACCAGGGACTGGATGATGGCCGAACGCCGACCCTCGACTCCTTCGGGAAACTTTGCACGCCAGTGATCAATGGCTTGCTTCGTTTCATCGCTGAGCAGCTCGGCCTTGCCGGCAACCGGACTTATTGTGGCTTGGTCCGTCATCGATCGATCTCTCCGAATACGATGTCTTGAGTCGCGATCAGCGCCGCGATATCGGCGAGCATGTGGCCCTTTGCCATTTCATGCATTGCCGACAGGTGCGCATAGCCCGGCGCGCGAAGGTGCACGCGGAAGGGCTTGTTGGCCCCGTCAGAAACGAGATAGCAGCCGAACTCGCCCTTGGGCGCCTCGACCGAGGCGTAGGTCTCGCCTTCGGGTACGCAGTAGCCCTCGGTAAACAGCTTGAAGTGATGAATCAGCGCTTCCATGTCGTCTTTCATCTCTTCGCGTGTCGGCGGGGCCACTTTGAAATTGCGGACGATG
>CAYFTY010001164.1:0-1568 GCA_964346045.1 uncultured Bradymonadales bacterium
CGTCGAGAATTTCTTCCTCGAGCAGCTGCAATACGACGAAGTGCGCGCGCTCGCCGTCTCTCATCTGCGTGGAGATGACCAGGGGTTCGATTTCGTCCGTCAACTCATCGAGGGGTATCGAGTTCGCCACCAGCGCTTTGGCAAGACGGTCTACCGGCTCGAGCCCGAGCTCAAAAATGGCCCGGGCGGATTGCGGGATCTTCATGCGATCCGGTGGGCGGGGCGCGTACGCTTTGACCTCAACGTCGAGGACGAGACTCGCGACGAAGAGGCCTGGACGGCTGCGCTGCGCGATGAGTATCGCGAAACGCTAGAGTGGTTGCTCGCCATCCGACATCGGCTTCATCTGGCTCATGGGCGAAAGCATGACCGGCTGAATTTTCTCGACCAGGAATCTCTGGCAGATGCGTTGGGGATCACCAAAGAGACTTCGAACGAGGCGGCTGAGGTACTGATGATGCGGCATTATCAGCACGCAAAGTTCGCCGCTCGCGTTGCCGGGCGCATGCTGCGGTCGTGGGGCCAGCGAACGATTCCATTTGCCGAGATCGGTTCGTGTTTTCGCGTGGGTGAAGGCCAGATCGGACTCGCATCGCCCCAGATCGAATTGGGTCAGGCCGAGGTATTCGAGGCGCTGGAGCTCGCAAGCCGCGAAGACCTTTTACTCGAGCCAAACCTCGAGACCGCCCTCGAGGATGAGGTTGCGAGCTGGGGTGAAGCTGAGCGGCAGGATACCGCCCTCTGTACAGCCTTTCGAGAACTTCTCGTCGATCCGAAAAGTTCGGCGAATACGTCTTCACGGCTGCTCGACCTCGGGGTCTTGACCGCTCTCGTCCCGGAATTCGAGCCGCTCGTCTGCCACGTCCAACACGATGTCTACCATGTCTATACGACGGATGTTCACTCGGTGCGATGCCTCGAAGCCGGGCGTGCTCTGCTCGAGGCAGCCCAGGGATCACTGGCCGACCGCTGGCCCGGATTCGGGCATGTTGCGGCCGAGATTGACTGGCCCCGCGTCTTTCTTCTGGCATGCCTCTTTCACGATATTGGCAAGAATCGCGGAGGCGGGCACAGCGAAAAGGGGGCATTGATGATGGCTCGGGTCGGGCCAAGACTCGGGCTGGCAGATGACGAGATCGATTTGCTTTCCTTTCTCATTCGCGAACACCTTACGCTCAGTCGCGTCGCACGAAGACGCGATATTGGCGACAATCGACTGATTCGCGACCTGGCGTCGATGATCCGCACCCGCGAGGCGCTTTTGCAGCTCACGGCATTGACCGCGTGCGATATGTTCACGGTGGGGGACGACGTACTCACAGATTGGAATGCGTCGCTTCTTTTACAGCTGCACGCCAACATTTCTGATGTTCTCGAGCATGGAATCGAAGAGCGCTGGCAACGGGTTCAGACCCAGGTCGACGAAAAGCGACGCGATCTCGTCGAGGCGATCGATTCTGAAGAGACCACGGCGAGCCGAGTGGATGGCTTTGTACGCGACCTTCCCGCATCGCATGTTCTCGCGGCGTCGCTAGACGAGCTCGCGCGACAATTCGATGCCTACGAAG
>CAYFTY010001165.1:0-1567 GCA_964346045.1 uncultured Bradymonadales bacterium
CCCAACGGGACCATCGCGGTCGCCATCAGCATAGCAGTCTCGTTTCCGGGCAGAACCTCTCCGCACATCAGGCGACCGACGATGCCACCCGCCAATAAGATGACCGCGAACACGATCGTATTGAAAACACCTTCAGGTTCTGTAGATTCTTGCTGATTCATTCGACACCTCAATGCTGAAGTGTGCGTCAGCATCACCGGAAGTCCGGGTGAGAGGCGGGCTCAGGGCGAGCCGAGGCACGCACTACCGAGTATAGCATAACCCTGGCTCGAGCCCGGCACATATTCCGTAGCATCGTCGACGCGCTCCAGCGTCGGGAGTTCATGAGCGTGTGCGCTCTTTCTGGGGGGCGCTTTGAAACGAGGCGGTGCAACTTCTTCGCATCTAAGGGCGTCGTGCATAATTTGCGCCTTCCGATGTCGTATATTTCCCTCAAGCCTCTGAAACATAGAGATTTCAAACTCAGGCACGCCATATGCATCGGCGTGGGTACTCTACAATTACGAGGTAATACACATGATTCGTGAAGTCTCGGGAGACATTCTCCTCACCAAAGCCGAAATGACTGCGCAAGGCGTCGCGCCGAACCACGCGGGCCAGAAGGCCGACGAAGGGCTCTGACACTCCCTGCTTTCTTGGCTGCGGGCATGAGTTAGGGCAGGATATACGAACAATCCGTTCGAATCGAAGGAGAACGCATGAAGTACCTCATATGGGCCGTCACTCTCGCCGCATTTTCGTGCACGCTGGGATGTGAGAAGCCAGCGCCCAAAGAGAAGACTCCCGAGCACAAGGCTTGCCTCGAGCGCGCCGAAACGTATTTCGAATGCAAGATGAGCGAGGCGAGCGGTGGCGGTGCTGCGGTCGAAAAGCAGGTCAAGCGCATGGTCGATGGCAACCGAAGGCGCGCCGAAATCTCGCAAGAGAAATGCGAAGCGGTTCTGGCCAGGGTCAGCCCTGACGATACGTGCAAACCCTGATTGCTGTGAATGCCGCGACGACTACGACGGCGCGCCACAGAAACGTTCGCCCGGAAGAACGGCCTTCCGTCATTCGATCTCCAGCTTAACTGAGCGCGCGGCGCAGGGGACAGTCTTCAGGTCCACCATCGCCGCTTCGGTAGGCGGCCAGAAGATCACGAGACCGCCTCGCGAGCTGCTGGCGGACCTGGCGACGCTTGCCTTTGATTCGGGCAATGCGCATGTCGTCATACGCGGTCGTCTGGTGGCGCATCCAGGCGATGACGGCTCTCTCGGCTCGCTCTTCGAGGGTGCCGTCACCGGGTTTCAAGAGGATCCATCCATCGGGCGGATGGGTCTTGGTCCCGTCCTCCAATTTGACCATGTCGTACGAAAGGTCGGGGCGACGATGCGGGATTCGTGTTGGGTCATGATGGGGACTTTCGAGTGCGGGTCTGCGACGTGTCACTGAGACCCTGTCATACAATTCGGCGCAGCCATCTGACAAATCACCGTGGACAGACTTCAGAGTAATTCGAAAGGTCTGGTTGCCGCCCGGGCTGGAAGGTCCAGTTGCCACCCAGCGTGAAGCAACGCTTAAAATTACG
>CAYFTY010001166.1:0-1567 GCA_964346045.1 uncultured Bradymonadales bacterium
TGGCACGATCTTGCAGGCACTCGTGCAGGCTGATCGCCGAATCGGGGCAGGGACATAATTCGGCTTTGGCGATGTCGACGAAGCGTTCGCGCTCACCTTGTGAGAAGACTCCGAAATTGAAGTCCGGATAGAGATCGTCAGCAATCGCCGACGCCGAGCCTTCGCCGGGCTTTGCACTGTCTTTGGGCTCGTCTTTCTCGGCGCCCTCGGCTTCGGGCCGCGTCTTATCCTGATCGGCCTTATTCGCATCAGCGCTGCTCTTGCTGCAGCCCATCGTCGAAGAAAACGCGGCCACCAGAAGGAGCGAAGAGAAAAACGATGCGAGCCTTTTGAACGCCATGGTTCTGCCTGTTGACTGTAGAGGTCGCCCGCTCGGGGGGCGTAAGCTGCGGTATTGAACGTGAAAGCCCATTCAGCGTCAAGCTCGTTTGCCGCCGACGCTACTCATGAGATGGCGCGGGTCGCCAACAGGAGCAGAACAGCGGGCCCTACCGTTTTGATTCCATGCGTGGTTCTAAGGCGCACCGGCCTGAATCCAACTTTGAATTGCGGCGACCTCGTTGGGCGTCAGCGGCGCTGCATCCGACCAGACCGGGGGCTGGATCCCGTAATCACGCAGGGGATAGTCGGGCAGAATTTTGTGCATCAGATAGCTGTCGGCGGGATCGCGTCGAATCACCAGGAGCTGATCACGACCGTCGGCTCTCACTCCGATCATGGATTCGGGCGTGAGCGGGTTCAGGAGCCACTCGGGATCGCGATGGCAGCTGGCGCATTTTCGAACGATGATCGTGTCGATGTCCCGCCACGTCGCGCGTGGTCGGGCCTCGGGCGACGGCGGTTCGAGCTCACCGTCGACCTCATACTCGGCGCCGAATCGAAAGAGAGGAGGGGCACCTGTCACGCTGCGCAGGCGGTCTTCATTGAGCCGTAACTGGTATTCGAGACCATCGATGAGCTCGCCCGATGGGCGCCATACCAGGGTGCGGCGGCTCACATCCCATTCGGCGAATCCGCGTACGCGGATCCCTCCCGACTGCAGGAACACGAGGTCGTAGTTCAGCAGGTCGTCGTCCTCGATATAGGTATCAAACGTGATTTCGAACACGGGATTTCGCGAAATCACACCGCTGGCAGGCTCGATGCGCTCGACGCCAAGCCAGGTATCAAATGGCTCGGGCGTTTCGATCGGCTCTCCCTCATCGTCGAGCGGCGGCTCGGGGTCGATGCTGCCGCATGCGATCAGAAAGAGTGTGCTGAGAATCCAAAGGATGCGCATATCCAAATCATAGCGTGACCTGTGCGTGCTCACACCTCGATCTTCTTCCAGCTGCCCTCCCAGAATTTCCAGGCCATCATCCCGGCAAGCGCAATCACGTAGACCGTGGCCGAAAGCCAGACTCCGAGGAATCCGAGATCGAGGACGATGCCGAAGAGATAGGAGAGCGGGGCGAGACAGAGACCGTGCAGGATGAACTCCACGTACATCACATACTTGGTGTTTCCGGCGCCGAAGAGCGCCTGGGTGAGGATCAACGCCATTGCGATGAAGATCTCGAGTGAGGCC
>CAYFTY010001167.1:0-1565 GCA_964346045.1 uncultured Bradymonadales bacterium
GGTGATTGTGACCTCACTCACAAAGGGATCGAAGCCTTCCTGACGCACCGAGAGTTCGTAGGTTCCGACTGTCGTGTTCGGAATCACCGCGGGTGTGAAGCCAACGAGCTCGCCGTTGAGCAAGACGGCCGAATTCAATTCGGTCGATTTCACGACGAGCGTGCCGCGCTGTCTCGTGAGATCCACACGGGTTTCGACGCGCTCCTTTTCGGCGACCTCGACCTCGACGGTCGAGCGCTCGAAGCCTTCAGCGCGCACGATGAGTTTCTGGGAACCCACGGGTACGGTGAGTTCGGCCGGGAGCTTTACGACTCGTGGTTCGAGGTCAGGAATCTCGACGATGACGTCTCGAGGAGTTCCGTCGAGAAGTACGGTCCCCTCACGTCGAAGCAGCTCGACTCGTTTGGGGATCACTTCTCCGGGTTTGATGCGGACCTTCTCGAGACGCGCAGGCTCGAAACCGGGGCGATCGAGAATGATGTCGTAGGTTCCTGGCTCGACGGGCACGGTCGATGGAGTGACGCCGTAGCTTCCGAGATCCCGACGATTCAAAAAGATCTGTGCACCCCCGGGGTCGGTTTTGAGATCCAGGAGTCCCACCCGACGCGCGATTCGCGAGATCGCCTTCTCGACGGCCTTTCGCTCGTCGGGCTTTTCGAGGGTCTGAAGATAGGTGCTGTAGTAGCGGTACGCTTCGACGAATTCGTCGAGATTCTCATAGCACTTCGCGATGTTGAAAATCACGTTGCGGTTCGGGACGAGCCGGTTCGACGCGAAATAATGCGATAGCGCCGTACGAAAATCGCCCTTGCGATAGGCATCATTCCCCAGACGGAATTCGACGTCGGCTTCATCGGCGCTCGCCGAGAGTCTCTCGGTCTGGCCAGAAGCCGGGGTCGCATGGACGAACACGCAGAGCGAGAGTGCGAATGAAATCAGAACGCGAATTGCGAGGGAGTGCATCGGGCGCCTTTACTCAGCGATCGAGTTTGATGTCGATTTTCGGTTTTGGCTTCGGTCTGGGTGTGGGCCTGGGACGCGGTTTTGCCTTCGAATCATCAGCCCTGGCCTCTGGAGCCTCTTCTGCCTCTTCTTCAGCCACTTTCTGCGTCTCGGAGGCCTCGTCTTGATCCTTCGTCTCGTCCGCAGCCTCTTCGACGGGAATCGCTGAATCTCGAGGTATATCGTAGCTTGTCTCACTCGCTTCGATTCCGGACGGAGCGATTTCGAGCTCGACATCTACGTGATGTGTGCCGCCGTCGGCGTTCTCGAGGCGGTATTCGGTGCCGTAAAAGCCGGCTTTCTCGAATCGCAGGGTCGTGGGTTCTTCTACGTGCAGCTCGAGGGGGGTCAAACCGACGTTTTGGCCGTCGTGATACACGACGGCACCGGCAGGTTGGGAGGAGACCTCGAGGAGTGTTTGCCCGGGTGTCATCTGGAGAATTCCGATCAGCGCGATCGCACCTATTCCAAGAACAGCAGCGCCGAGAGCCAGCCAGAGCCCTTTGGGGCTGGTGGTCTTTTCCGGGTGGACCTGGGGGGCACCCACGGTGTTGGCGGTCTGG
>CAYFTY010001168.1:0-1560 GCA_964346045.1 uncultured Bradymonadales bacterium
GAGCATCTGGCCCGTGATCAACGATGTCGAGACAGGCAAAACGCCCGAGTATCCCGAGGTCCAACCCCAGTACTACACGGCTGATCCCGCTCGCGTTTTTGACGAAAGCAGAGCCAGTGTCGAGAAGCTCGAGTCGTGGGAGGTCGTCGAGGCCGATTCGAATGCGGGCTCGATAAGCGCCACCCGAACCACTGCGATTTTCGGATTCGTCGACGATGTTCTGATCTCCGTCGAACCGGTCACGGACTTTGCAACGCAGGTCAATGTTCGCAGCTCCTCGCGTGTCGGGAAGGGCGATTTTGGCCAGAATGCCCGAAATATTCGAGAGCTCTTCACAGAACTCGATCATCGTCTCGGGGCCGTCAAATTCGATCCGAACGCCAGGACGGAATCTGAGACCGCTGACGAAGACGTCGAAGAGTCGACGAAATAGTCGAAATTCACAGAAAAAATAGAATCAGAGAAAGGGGAGTATGTCCGGCTTGCATGGGCTTCTAACCTCCGTTACCATCCGGGATGTTAGTGAACACTTACTTGCCGCCACCACGAGGAAAAGATGGCAGAACGACACTGGCCGCATTTTGACGAAGAACACGACATGTTTCGCAAGGCAATTCGCGACTACGCGACCAAAGAGCTTGCGCCGCACGCCGAAGAATGGGAGCGCGAGAGGCTATTTCCAAGCGAAGTGTTTCGCGAGATGGGAAAGCTTGGCTTCCTGGGGGCGCGGTACCCGGTCGACCTGGGCGGTTCTGGCGGTGACATCTGGCATACGGCATGTCTCGCTGAGGAACTTCCCCACTGCGAAATGGCCGGCCTCACCATGGGAATTTTGGTCCAGACGGATATGGCGACGCCGATCATCGATGAGATCGGTACGAAGGAGCAAAAGGAAGAGTTCCTGATGCCGGCCATCACAGGCGAGAAAATTGCGTCGCTCGGGGTGTCCGAGCCCGGAGCAGGAAGCGATGTTGCCGGCATTCGTACGCAGGCAAAATGGGACGGTGACGACCTCGTGATCAACGGGCAAAAGACGTGGATCACCAATGGTACGCGCGCTGATTTCATTACGCTCGCCGTACGCACCGACGCGGACAATCGCTACGGTGGCATCACGCTGGTCCTTTTCCCGACCGACACTCCTGGGTTCTCGGTGGGTGGAAAACTCGAAAAAATCGGAAATCACTGCAGCGACACGGCCGAACTCTTCTTCGAGGACTGCCGAATTCCCAAGCGATATATCCTGGGTGAAGAGGGGCACGGCTTCTACTACATCATGCAGAACTTTCAGGGAGAGAGGTTGGTTGGAGCTCTTTCGGGCGTCTCGGGCGCACAGATTGTCCTCGACAAAACCAAAGACTACCTGCGCGAGCGCGAGGCTTTCGGCAAGCCTCTGATGGGCTTCCAGGTGCTTCGCCACCGGCTCGTCCAGCATGAGACAGACCTCGAGGCTGTGCGAAGCCTTAGTTACCACGCGGCAGATCTCTTCAATCGAGGAGTTCCTGCGCAACGTGAGATTTCGATGGCCAAGCTCAAAGCAGGCCAGGTCGGCATGGAAGT
>CAYFTY010001169.1:0-1554 GCA_964346045.1 uncultured Bradymonadales bacterium
AGAACGGGCGGCTTGATCCAACAAAAATAGTCTCCGGAAAATCCGGTACGATTCAGCTCGACCTGGTTCTTTTTTTTGATAACCTAGTGGGGTGAGTCACAAATAAGCCGCTTAACTTATGGTTGTTTATAAAGGGTAAGCATGATCTTCTGAGCTCCTGTTAAAGTGTACTGCACCTGAGGAGCACTATGCCTGGCCCGAACCCGACCGCGATCGACTTGTCGACTCATCAACGCAAGGAGCTTGAACTTCTGAGGAATGGGCGCAAAAAGCGACCCAAACAGAGGGCGGAGATCGTGCTGTTGGCGGCGGCCGGTCAGAACAATGCTGAGATTGCTGAGATTCTCGGCGCCTCGGTGACGACTGTCCGCAAGTGGCGCGACCGATTTGCCGAAGATGGGGTGGCTGGTCTGCACTCAGACAAGCGAATGGGGCGAAGCAAGGACAAACTGGAGCTCTCAGATGCAGAGAGGGAAGAGTTGCATCGCCTTTCGCGCCGCGCGACTACGAGTCAGCGGCTCGCACTGCGAGCTCGAATTGTTCTGCGCTGCTCGGAGGGTACTTTGAATCAAGACGTGGCTGACGAGCTGGGCTGTAGTGCGGCCACAGTAGGCAAGTGGCGGCAGCGATTCGTCGATCAACGAATCGACGGACTCGTCGATGAACCGCGCCCTGGAGCTCCTCGAAAGGTAGGTGATGAGATGGTGGAAGAACTCGTTGTTCGAACGCTCGAAACCACACCCAAAGGAGCCACCCATTGGAGCACGCGCTCGATGGCTGAGCATGTCGACATGAGTCCGAGTACGATCGGGCGTATCTGGCGTGCGTTCGGTCTCAAGCCTCATCGCTCCGAGACGTTTCAGCTATCGACCGATCCGTATTTCGTCGAGAAAGTACGAGATGTTGTGGGGCTGTACATGACCCCGCCGGACAACGCGTTGGTGCTGTGCGTCGACGAAAAGTCACAGATTCAAGCGCTCAACCGCACCCAGCCGGTTCTGCCTTTTCGTCCCGGCCAATTGGAACGACGCACGCCCGAGTACTCGCGCAACGGTACGACCTCCTTGTTCGCCGCACTCGACGTCGCTACGGGCGAGGTTATCGGGAAGTGCTACGAGAGACATCGAGCCGTCGAGTTCAAGAAGTTTCTCATCGAGATCCGTCGAAACGTTCCCGAAGATCTCGACGTTCACCTCATCGTCGACAACTACAGCACTCACAGCGCCAAGACCGTGAAGAGCTGGCTCGAGAAGAATCCCCGCTTTCACCTGCACTTCATTCCGACGCATTCGTCTTGGTTGAATGAGGTCGAAGCCTGGTTCTCGATTCTCACCACCCGCCAGATCAAACGCGGCTCTCACCACAGCGTCGCCGAACTGGAGACTGCGATCGAAGAGTTTCTTGAGGCATGGAACGAGGATCCGAAGCCATTCAAGTGGACGAAGTCTGCAGACGAGATCCTCGAAAACATCGCGCGATACTGCTATCGGACCCTGACCGCACACGGAAACCCCGAAGAAACTTCTTCGGAGGACTCGTGATCCACCCCACTAG
>CAYFTY010001170.1:0-1554 GCA_964346045.1 uncultured Bradymonadales bacterium
GCTGGGAAGACCGCGCGATCAATCTTCTTGGCGTACTCCTCGCGGCACATGATCAAACCGCCTCGCGGCCCACGTAACGTCTTGTGGGTGGTCGATGTGACGACGTCCGCGTGGGGAACCGGCGAGGGATGGGCGTCTCCGGCCACCAGTCCCGAGATATGGGCGATGTCGGCCACCAGAAGGGCATCGACCTCGTCGGCAATTTCTCGGAATCTCGCAAAGTCGATGGTGCGCGGATAGGCCGAGGCGCCACAGAGAATGACCCGCGGCTTGACCTCGTGTGCGAGCTTACGCACTTCATCGAAGTCGATGAGCTCGGATTCTCGGTCGACCGAATACATATGGGCGTCGTAAAAACGCCCGCTGAAGTTCACCTTCCATCCGTGCGTGAGGTGGCCTCCGTGCGAAAGACCCATGCCGAGAATCGGGTCTCCCAATTCGCAGAGCGCGTAATACATTTCGAGGTTGGCCGGCGAGCCCGAGTAGGGCTGCACATTTGCATGTTCGGCCCCGAAGACCTCTTTGATACGGTCGATCGCCAGGTTCTCGAGTCGGTCGACGACCTTCTGGCCGAGATAGTAGCGCTTGCCCGGATAGCCTTCGGCATATTTGTTCGTAAAGACCGAAGCGGTCGCCGTCATCACGGCCTTTGAGGCGTAATTTTCGCTCGCGATGAGCCGAATTGTGTCGCGCTGACGCACTTCCTCGTCGCGCACTAGCTTGTACACCGTCTCATCGATTTCGCGAATGGCGTCCATCCAGTGGGCGTCGCTCATGATCTACTCCGCTGCCGCAGGTACAGGCTCTTCGGGATTGTCATCTTCTTCGTTGGTCTCGAGATTCTCGGCCACAATCTCGGCAATGTCGCGAAGCTTCATCGTATCGGCTCCGCGGTTCTTCAAACCGTCGTCGAACATCGTGAGACAGAAGGGGCATGCGACCGCGATCTCATCGGGGTCGGTCGCCAACGCCTGGTCGGTCCGCTCGATGTTGACGCGTTTTCCTTCGTGCTCTTCCATCCACATCCGGCCGCCGCCTGCACCACAGCAGAAGCTCTGCTGCTTGTTGAGGTCCATCTCTTGGACCTCGGCTCCTTCGATTGAATTGAGGATATCTCGCGGCGAGTCGTAGCTGTCGTTCCACCGGCCGATGTAGCAGCTGTCGTGATAGGTGATCTTGGTTCGGACGGTCGGCGAGAGCTCGATGCGCCCGTTCTTGATCAGGTCGGCGATGAAGTCGGTGTGGTGCAATACTTCGTAGTTTCCACCGAGCTGCGGGTATTCTTTACCGATGGTGTGGAAGCAGTGCGGGCATGTCGTCACGACTTTGGTGACTCCGTATTCGTTCATGACCTCGATGTTGCCCGTGGCGAGCATCCAGTAGAGGTACTCGTTGCCGATACGGCGCGCCGGGTCACCGGTGCAGCCCTCTTCGGTTCCGAGAATCGCGAATGGAACGTCCGCTGCTTTCAAAATCTTGGCAAAGGCCTGTGTAACCTTCTTTTGACGGTCGTCAAAACTTCCGGCGCATCCGACCCAGAAAAGATACTCGGGC
>CAYFTY010001171.1:0-1554 GCA_964346045.1 uncultured Bradymonadales bacterium
ACGTAGCCTGAGCCACACGGCGGATCATGATTCGCAGTATGACAGGATTCGGCGATGCCCGCGGGACCGTCCAGGGATGGAAGGTTGCGGTCCAGTGCCGCAGCGTAAACCATCGCGGCCTCGACGTTCGTGCGCATCTGCCGCGACCCTGGGCTTCGCTCGAGTCGGACGTGCTTTCGCTCGTGAAAGAACGCGTCGCTCGTGGGCGAGTCGAGATTCGGCTCGACGTCGAGCCCGAAGATGGTTCGGCCCATGCGCGACGCATCGACCCCGAACAATTTGCCTCCATCGCCTCGGGACTGCGCAGGCTCGTTCGAGAGAACGATCTCGAGACCTCCGTGCGAGTGGCTGATATTCTGTCGTTCGAAAGCGTCTATCAGTCGCGCGATGTCTCAGAGGTCGACGATAAGACGGCAATCCTCGCCGTGATTGAAGAAGCCACCGACAAACTCGTGGCGTCGCGGAGTGTCGAGGGAGCACGGCTGCACGAGACGATGCATGAGCTCGTTGACTCCATCGAGACCGAACTCGAATTCATCGAGAACGAGATCGAGCCCGACCTCGAGGCGTATCGTGGACGACTCGAAGAGCGCATGCGTGAAGCGCTCGCCACATTCGAAATCGACGAAATCGATGAGGATCGAATCCTCCAGGAAGTCGCCTACTATGCCGACAAAAGCGATGTGAGCGAGGAATTACAGCGCGCGCTCTCGCACATTGCCGAGCTGCGCCGGATACTCGACGATGGGCAGGTTGGCGAGGCCCGAGGTAAGAAGATCGATTTTTATCTGCAGGAGATGATCCGCGAGGCCAATACGACGGGCTCCAAAACCGGTAGTGCTGAGATTACGAACGCGGTGATCCGCATGAAGTCGGCCGTCGAAAAGATGAGAGAGCAGGCCGCAAACATCGAATGACGACGGGAAGGCAGTGAATCAATCCGGCATATTATTCATCGTCTGCGGCCCCTCTGGCGTCGGCAAAACTACGCTCTCGCACCATCTGCTCGATTCGGTCGACGGTCTGGGATTGAGTACGAGCTACACGACACGCCAACCCCGCGGAGGCGAGGTTGACGGTGAAGCCTATCATTTCGTCGATGTCGCTCGCTTCGACGCGATGCGCGAAGACGGCGTTTTTGCCGAGTGGGCCGAGGTCCACGGCAACTACTACGGCACCTCGATCGATGTAGTCGAAACGGCACTGGCGGCTGGCACGGACCTCCTCTTCGATATCGATTATCAGGGGGCCATCCAGTTGAGAGAAAAATTTCCAGACCGCTCTTCGGCTGTACTGGTGATTCCGCCCTCGATGAACGAGCTCGAGACTCGATTGCGCGGCCGAGGAACGGATAGCGAAGAGGTCGTGCGCAAGCGACTCGCCGCGGCCCGTCATGAGCTCGAGCAATGGCAGCATTTCGATTTTCTGGTCAAAAATGCCGTGCTCGACGAGGCGTTCGAAGAGATCCGGCGCGTCTATCATGCATCCCGAGCGCTCACACGGGTACGAGCGAACGCGATGCGCGAAATGCTCTCGCGATGAGGTGAATTGTTG
>CAYFTY010001172.1:0-1553 GCA_964346045.1 uncultured Bradymonadales bacterium
GCTGGAAGTCTCGACGAGCCAATACGTGGTCGTCGCCCGCAACCCCGAGCACCTGGATTTTCTGGGGGATGACCCACGCTGGATAACGCAGCCCGGTAACCCCGATGACCCGGTTTGGACAGACAGGTATGCAAACCTACTTCACTACTACCGGTGGTGAGCTACCAGCCCCAGCTGCCCGCACCGCCCTTGAACGGGCCCACTACTTTGGACGTGACCCAGCCGCCGTAGAAACCACCAGGTTGAGGTTCGGCCTGCTCGTCTCCGACCCAGCAGGCGTCCATCGGGCCGCAATAAAACGCCAGATACCCCGCAATGGGCTCGAAATTCGAAGTCGGTTCAGGATACCCCCACGCGACCGACTCGAGCCGATGGCGCCCGACAACCACGTCGTAGTAGTCGGCGCTCCCCTTCCATTCACAAAAGGAAGACTTGCCCTCGACCTTTTCAACGAGGTCATCACGAACGTCTTCGCGTGGGAAATAGTAGACCGGGGGATGACTGGTCTCGAGCACGCGGTAGCCCGAGGTCGTGTCGGCGATCACCTCGCCTTGAAACTCGACTCGTAGACGTTCGGCGACGGGCTCGAGGCGCGGCGGTCGCGGATAGTCCCACACGCTTTCTTGACCGGGGCCGGGCGTTTCGGCTTTTGGATGTCTCATAGCGTTCTCCTCGAGAATGAGATGCGCCGAAGCGGCATCTGGTAACGGCATTTCCACTTCGAGGCACCTGGCGCACGCTGGCCAGACTCCGACTCTGGTGAGGCGCAGCGCATATCCATTCACCGGGATGCGGTCACGAGGCGCTTGCACCGCCTCGCTTTGGGTGTAAAGTTGCGCCTCCCTGCCTGAAGTGGTGGTACCCATGCAGTCGAAAATCGAAATCCAGAACCCGATCGAAGCTTTCCGCGATGTCCCGCGCACCGGCGTCATTTTCGTGATGAACGAAGCCAAAGATGCTGGCTATCGACCTGAGAATCCCGAGTGGACCAACTTCGGACAGGGTCAGCCCGAAGCGGGCGCACTGCCCGGAGCCCCAGAACGCGTGCGCCAGATCGACGTTTCGGTCGACGATCAAGAGTATGCGCCAGTTCCTGGCCTGCCCGAATTACGCGAGGCCGTCGCATCGTATTACAACCGTACATTTCGACAGGGGAAGTCGAGTCAATACACGGCAGAAAACGTATGCATCTCGGGCGGCGGACGTGTCGGCCTCACCCGCGTCGCTGCCTCGCTCGGCCGCATCCATCTCGGTCATTTTCTGCCCGATTATACCGCGTACGAAGAGCTTCTGGATCTCTTTCGACTCTTTATGCCGATCCCGATTTTGCTGGATCCCGACCGTGGATACGACTTCTCACTCGAGCAACTCGAGCGCGAGATTCTCGGACGCGGACTCAGCGGGCTCCTCTTCAGCAATCCGTGCAACCCGACCGGCAAACTCATCTCGGGAGATGCCCTGCGCGGCTGGGTCTCGGCCGCACGCCGCCTCGATTGCACGTTGATCATCGATGAATTCTACAGCCACTACATCTGGAACGGCCCGGCCGAGAC
>CAYFTY010001173.1:0-1552 GCA_964346045.1 uncultured Bradymonadales bacterium
GGGGGCAGCAAGAGTTGCTTCGATATCGAATCACCCATCGGCGTCATCGAAACCTTCCGAACCGATTCGCAGCGACTCGTTCAGATCGGTGAGTGATGGACGGCGCCGAAGCCGTCGATAAATTCCGGGCTCTCGAGCCGGATCTGATGATCGTCGATGTTCTTCTGCCCCATAAAAACGGTTTTAGCATCTGCGATGAGATCGGTCGGCTCTCGAATGGCAAGCTTCCCGTTCTCTTGATGAGCGCCGTCTACAAAGACCGCCATTCGCACGAGTACGCTGCGAATGATCTCCAGGCCGCCGGATATCTGGACAAGCCCTTCAAGCTCAAAGACCTCCTCGAGACCGTCGAAAGCCTGCTCGAACCCGAGGCGGCTTGAAGGCAACCATGCGGCCCGCCTTTCTCGAAGAACTTCTCAAAGAGAGCAACCTACGCAAGATCTGGTGGGGGGTACCGACCGGCTATCTCTTGACGGTCACGCTCGTTCTATTCGGCGTCTTCTTCGATCATTTCGATCTTCTGCCCAATGCGGAAGTCCTGATCTTCTATCTGGCGCCGTTCAAATTCCTGACCAATACGTGGATGTGGTGGGCACTGCGCCGCAAGCGTTGGGTTCTCGAATTTGCCGGGCTCAACCAGCTCGCCGACGTCGTGCTATTGACTGCGGTCGTCTACTTCACCGGCGGCCCGGCCAGCCCGCTGACGAGCCTTTATTTTGTGGTGCTCGCGGTCGTGGCGATGCTCACCAACGCGGGTGTCACCATCACGACTGCGCTGTTGATGGTCGTTTCCTACACCGTGATGCTGATCCTCGTCTCCGCCGGATCCCTCGAGATCCATCCTCCATTTCTGCAAACCATATACGAGTCGGGTCCTCGTATATCGTGGGAGCTCGTGGTTCTCGATGCGATGAAGTTGTTGGTCTTGATGGCCATCATGGTCGCGTCGATGACGACTGTCTTACGGATGCTCAGCAATCGTGAGCGAGAACTCGCTGCCAAGAACGAGGAGCTGCGTCGCGCCGATCAGCTCAAGACCGAATTCATCGCCAATGTGACCCACGAATTACGCACCCCCATCCACGGTCTGATGGGTCTTTCTGAGATGCTCACCGAAGATATCTACGGGAAATCAAACGAAAAACAAAAAGGGGCCTACGAAAACATTCGCCTCAGCGCGCAGACTCTCTTGAGCATGGTCGACGATCTCCTGGCAATGCAGAAAACACCGGGGTGGATCACCGAGCCGGTGCCTGTCGAGGTGGTGGCTCTCGTCGCCGAGGTGAGTGAGAGCGCGACCTGGATGCTGGGCACCCAAGACGTCGAGGTTCGCTACGAGCCGTGCTCTGAGAAGGTATGGGTCGAGACGGACCGCTCTCATCTGCGCCACATCCTGACCAACCTGGTCGCGAATGCCATCAAATTCACGCCCGAAGAAAAGGCCGTTCATCTCATCGTCGAAGCATCTGACGGAGCGCGCATCACGATCCGCGACGAGGGAATTGGAATTCCGCCCGAAGAGCTCGAATCGATTTTCGAGCCCTTCTATCAG
>CAYFTY010001174.1:0-1550 GCA_964346045.1 uncultured Bradymonadales bacterium
GGAGTGATCGGACGTCATCGGGCGTCTGAATCGCCGCGAATTTCTGGCGCTTTTCCATCTCTTCTTCGAGTTCTTCGGCGTAGACCTCGCGCATCCATAGAGACAGGTTCTCTGCGCCCAAACCCTGAGTCTCTAGCCAATGCCCGAGCTCATGTGCGAGCTCAGCGGCCGACTGATAACGCTCGTTTCGGTCTCGCGCGAGGGCACGCATCACGATGCGGTCGACCTCGGCGGGCACTTCCGGGTTTTTGGTACTCGGGGGCTCGGCGACCGCACCTTTGACGAGCTGCATGGTCTCGAACTCGTTGTCGCCATTGAAAAGACGACGGTTCGTAAGCATCTCCCAGAATACGGTCCCTATCGCAAAGACATCGCTTCGCCAGTCGAGCTTCTCGCCCGAGACTTGCTCGGGACTCATATAGCCCATCTTGCCCTTGAGCACGCCGACCTGCGTGCGCGTCGACTGTACCGCCGCCTTGGCGATGCCGAAATCAATGACTTTCACGTTCCCGAGATAGTCGACGAGGACATTCTGGGGAGAAACATCACGATGGATGATGTTCAGCGGTTTGCCATCGGCGCCTTCTTTGCGATGAGCGTAGTCGAGCCCGAGAGCGATCTGCTGCGCAATGTAGCAGCTGCGCCCCACACCGATCGTCTCGCGACGGCGCCGCACGGTCTTCTGAAGGGTCAGCAGATCCTTCCCGCTGATGAACTCCATGAGAATATAATACGAACTCTGAAACTGCCCGAGTTCGTAGATGCGCACGATATTGGGGTGATCTAGCTGCACGGTGAGCTTGGCCTCGTCGACGAACATCATGATGAATTCGTCGTCTTCGGCCAGGTGCGGCAGAATGCGTTTCAACGCGAGATAACCGCTGAAATCGGGCGCATTGAAAGGTTTGGCGCGAAAGACCTCGGCCATGCCCCCGACACTAATGCGCTCGAGGAGACAGTATTTGCCGAAAAGCATAGGTTTCATGCAGGTCGCGCCGCTTGACTACACACAAAAAGACGAGTCTGCCGGAGTATAGGTTGCCCCGATTCAGGGCGTCAATCACTCGGATACGTGGAAAATCGCCGCAAAACATCACGCGCTTCACGCGCTGGACGCACGAATCACTTCGACGTACACAGCATCCTACGCCTGACCCATGCGGAGGCCGCCGTGAGCAAAGAAAACGCCAGCATCTCTTCTCGAAAAGTCGATCACATCGAGTTATGCGCCGAGGACGAGGTCGAGTACCGCGGCAAGACGACCCTGCTCGAGGATGTCGAGTTACTGCACGATTCGCTGCCCGAACTGGCAGTCGACGAAATCGACACGACGCTCGAGATTTTTGGAAAGAGCCTCGCCGCCCCCCTCTTGATCACCGGCATGACCGGGGGTGCAAACCAGGCGCGCCAGATCAACCGCACGCTCGCCGAAGTCGCCCAGATGCTGGGGCTCGCGTTCGGAGTCGGCAGTCAGCGGGCGATGATGAAAGATTCGACGCTTGCCGAAACGTATCGCGTTCGAGACATCGCCCCCGATATTGTGCTCCTGG
>CAYFTY010001175.1:0-1548 GCA_964346045.1 uncultured Bradymonadales bacterium
GGTGGTGTCGATTCTGCGGTCGTTGCCGCACTCGCTCAGAAGGCGCTGGGAGACTCGGCTTACGCCGTCACCGCGGTGAGTGAGACGCTTGCCGGTCGAGAACTCGAAGAGGCCAGAGAGATCGCCGCCGAAATCGGGATACGTCACGAGTTGGTCGCTTTCAGCGAGCTCGATGACCCGCGCTTTCGCGAAAATACGGCGTCTCGCTGCTTTTTCTGTCAGTCGATGCGATTCGATCAGCTCGGTGAAATCGCCGAGAAGCTGGATGTAGATGTGCTGGCATCGGGCACCAACTTCGATGATATCGGCGATCATCGACCCGGGCTCGAGGCGATGCGCGAGCGGCGCATTTATCAGCCTTTGCTCGAACAAGAGGTGACCAAGAGCGAGGTTCGAGCCATCGCGAGAGAGCTTGATCTGAGTATCTGGGACAAGCCGGCTGCGGCCTGCCTCTCGTCGCGGATTCCTCATGGAATCGAGGTCACCGTGGATCGCTTGCGGCGCATCGAACTCGCCGAGGACGTGCTCGCCGACTACGGTTTTCGTCAGTTTCGCGTGCGAGATCACGATGGACTGGCACGTATCGAAATCGGCAGTGACGAGCTGCAGCGGGTCTTCGAACCCGAGCTCTTGAGAGCGCTTTCGCGCGAGGTGCGTCGCGCCGGATTTCATCGTGTCACCGTCGATATGCTGGGCTATCGCACCGGTAGCCTGAACCCTGAGAGTCATACTCATGTCTGAACGTCTTCATCAACTTCTCGAAGAATTCCGCGCCGGTGAGGTCGATGCCGAAGAGGTGGTGCAACGCCTGGTGCGACAGCCCTACGAAGAGCATCTGCTGGGCCGTTTCGACCAGCACCGCGAGACGAGAACCGGCATTCCCGAGGTCATCTTTGGCGAGGGCAAAGATCCCGGTGCCGTCGCCGATATATTTCGCACCTATCTCGAGCGTGGCGAGCGACTGATTGCCTCGCGCGTCACGCCGGCTCTCGAAGAATCGCTCGAGCCCCTGATGGGAGATCTCGTGCATTTCAAAAAGGCACGCATCGTGTCGACCTATGAGCCCGAAGTCGACGAGATCCGGGGCGCTGCTCTGATCGTGACCGCCGGTGCCCTCGACATTCCGGTCGCCGAAGAAGCGGCCGTGATGTCCGAGCTGATGGGAAATCCAACCAGACGGCTCTACGACGTCGGCGTCGCCGGGGTCTCGCGACTTGCAAGTCATCTCGGCGATCTGGACGAATCGCAAGTGATCATCGTCGTCGCCGGCATGGATGGGGTGCTCCCCAGCCTCGTCGGCGGACTGGCCAAGCAACCGATCATCGCGGTGCCGACAAGCGTTGGCTACGGAGCTGCGTTCGAAGGTCTGGCGCCGCTGCTGACCATGCTGAACTCGTGCTCAGCCGGCATTGCCGTCATGAATATCAACAACGGCTTTGGCGCTGCCGTGCACGCCACCAAGATTTTGAAGCTCTAGTGGTCTGTGTCACTGATCCGGGACTCGACGTTTCAAACTTCTGCAGGGGTTCGGGACGAGAAGCCAGGGCC
>CAYFTY010001176.1:0-1548 GCA_964346045.1 uncultured Bradymonadales bacterium
CCTGGAGACGGGCCACTACTTCAACCCGCACGCCCAGCGCATCATCGAGGGCATGAATAAGGGCGCAAAGCTCATCACATTCGACCCACGGATGAGCAATACGGCCTCCAAGAGCGACGTCTGGCTGTCGACCTGGCCCGGCAGCGAAACCTCGATCATGCTCGCGATTGCCAACTACATGCTGCAGAACGACCTGCACGACAAAAAGTTCATGAAGGATTGGGTGAACTGGCAGGAATTTCTCGATTCGGGCATCGAGCACCTGCGTCACGGACCGGCCCGAAAGCTGGGCGAGAAAGCCCGCGAAGACGGCAATCTCACGTTTGAGACCTTCGAAGCGATCCTCAAAGAACTCTACAGCGAATTCACCTTCGAACGTGCAGCCGAAGAGGCCCAGGTCGAGGTCGAGAAAGTCGCCGAAGCCGCTCGGCTCGTCGGCGATTCGCGAGGCCGACTGGCGACCCACGTATGGCGAAGCGCGAGCATCGGCAATGAAGGAGGCTGGCAGGTCTCCCGCTGTCTCTTCTTCTTGAACGTCCTGACCGGAAGCGTCGGCACCAGAGGAGGAACCTCGTTCAATAGCTGGAATAAGTTCAAGCCCAAACCACACACCAAACCCGGACCGAACAACGCCTGGAATGAACTCCAATCGCCGCAGGAATACCCCCTCTCGTTTTTCGAAATGAGCTTTCTCTTGCCCCATTTCCTCAAAGAAGACCGAGGCGACGTCGATGTGTATTTCAGCCGTGTCTACAACCCGCTCTGGATCAATCCCGACGGCTTTACCTGGCTCGAGATGCTGCGCGACGAAGAGAAGATCAAATTCCACGTCGCCATGACCCCGACCTGGAACGAAAGCGCGTGGTTCGCTGACTACGTGTTGCCCATGGGACATAGCGCCGAGCGACACGACATCCAGAGTCAGGAGACGCACGCGGGTCAATGGATCGCATTCCGACAGCCTGTCCGGCGCGTCGCGATGGAAAAAGCCGGCAAGGATATTCGATTCACCTACGAAGCCAACCCCGGAGAAGTCTGGGAAGAAGCCGAGTTCTGGATCGAGCTATCCGCCCGTTTCGATGCCGACGGCGAGTTTGGAACCCGCGAGCATTTCGAAAGCCCCTATCGCGAGGGCGAGATCATCACCGTCGACGAATACTTCCGCTGGATGTTCGAACATAGCGTGCCGGGCTTGCCCGAGGCGGCCGACCTCGAGGATCTGACGCCGATGCAATACATGCGAAAATACGGCGCCTTTGAAGTCGTGAGCGATTACTACGAACCCTATCGACGCGAGGTCGAGAGCGAGATTTCGCAGACCGATGAATTCGGGCGCGCGCTCGACGCAGATGGAAAGCCGGTCGCTTTGATGGTGGATGGAAAGCCCCGCGCCGCCTTTGGGACGCCCAGCAAGAAGCTCGAGTTCTTCTCGCCGACGCTGGCCGAGTGGGGTTGGGAGGAGCAAGAGTACGTGATCCCATGGACGCTCCCCAGCCACGTGCATCCGGACAACATCGATATCGAGTCCGATGAGATGTTGCTGTTGCC
>CAYFTY010001177.1:0-1547 GCA_964346045.1 uncultured Bradymonadales bacterium
ACCGACTCTTCGGATGGCTTGCCGTTCTCCTTCTCTTCGGTCGCATCCCCCTCGGCTTGTTGCTCGACGCGCTGCTCGAGTCGGTTGATTCTATTCTCGAGTCGCTCGATTGTCGCAGAATCAGAGGAACTCTGATCGTCGTCGGGCGATTCGCCCGGACCGGCGCGAGTCGCTTCAGGGGCGTCGGACTGCTCGGATTGCTCCGCTTTCGAGTCTGTCGCTTGGTCCTCTTGATCGGGTACCGGTTGTGCGCCTCCCACAGCGGCGACGCCCAGGACGCAGACAGAGCTTAGGACGAATATGGAAAATCGCTTCAGATAAAGCATACGACTTCAGTTGGGTCTGGAAAATACCCCGAAAAGAGAGTCTTCGGGATCGAACCATCGATCCCCCATCCCTACTCGGTTCATCGGCACGAGTGCCGTCGTCCCGAGACGAGGTGGGGTATCAGAATCCCTATCCGCCGCACCGACAAATACCTAGGTAGGTCGTCCGTGCCGTACGGGCCGTGACCGGGGGCGTGCAATACAACCGATCACGTGTGCGAGATTCTCATCAGATGTAACGGGTAGGGGCAGACCGAACTCGAATAGTTCACTGATGTTCCGCCGGGTGTGACCGCAGACGGGAACAGACGTGAGCTACTCGGTGCTAATCCGGCCGGCACCTCTCAGGCGAGGCGCGGTGGGGAATTAGCCGGGGAGACTCGGGCGAGGTCGACGACGTGGCCGTCGAACTGGTGGGTGCGGGGCGTATCGGCTTCTGCCTGTTGCCCCGGTGGAGGGAGGTCGAGCAGTTCCGGGGTCAGATCGGGGCTAGCCTGACCACTCTTCTGCAGCCAAGTCATCCAGAAGCAGTTATCGGGCGCCGAAGGACGCTTGTCGTCCTGCGAGGGAGCCTCGTGGTGGTCGGGCGCCTCGACCGACAATTCGCCAGCGTCAGCTCGGCTCTGCTCGGCGTGGCTCCGATCGTGCGTCAACTGCTGATGCTCGACGCAGAAATAATGCTCTTCGGTCTGGAAATGCAGATTGGTGCCGAGCAGGCCCTGCACGAACACGACCGCCATCACGACCGCCAGAAAGCGGCGGAATCGCTGGCTGTAAAATCCGTGAATCATCTAGTGAACCATGCTCGCGGGCGTGAAGGGTTCCACTCAGCCGCAATTCTTATCACAATCAACCATCAGATCAAACGATGAGAATACGTTCTCAATCGATCGGTCGAACCTGGACGCCGAAACCGAGACCCGACGGGTCGTGATCGCACGCAACGATGAATACTCCCTTGTTGCGACAAATGGGACAAGAAGTGCCGAAGCCCGCCGACGGTCGGTCGGCGGGCTCCGGCTCGGTATCTCGCGATCGGGCGTTCAGCTATCCGTCACCCTTCCGGATTGAAGACCGCTCGCGCCTCGCGAATCAGGTTGATCTTGGCGACGACGTTCTCGAGGGCGTCTTTCAACGCCTCGGTCTTGTCGGCGTCATCCTCACTCTGAGCCGTCTCGTACTCCTGCTTCAGCTCGTTGGCCCAGTCGAGCAAGTCGGCCG
>CAYFTY010001178.1:0-1545 GCA_964346045.1 uncultured Bradymonadales bacterium
CTCCATCGAATTCTCGCCCTTCAGATCGACGACCTCTACATCGTGACGATGCCGGGCGAGAATTCGATGGAGGTCGGCTACCAGGTGGTCCGCGAGGTCAACGAAGAACTGGGCGTCGACTGGCGCAATCTCTTCGTCTGGGGATACGCGCAGGATCATCAACTTTACTTCACGCCCACCAATCTGCGCGGCGAACTTCCGCCCTTTCCGGGTATCAGTACACCGAAGGCGATGGACGAATACCCCGATTTTGCATTCTCGCATCTGCAGGGCGGCTACGAGCCCTCACTCAGCGTCTGGGGTTGGAAACTCGGAGATTTCATGGTCGAGCGCGCGCTCGAAGCAGCCCGGCTGCTGATCGACGATGAAGAGCCGCCGAATGCCGGCGAGAAGCTCCTGCCCTCGCAATTCTCGCTCTTCGATGACTTCGAATTCACCATCGACGACACGCCCGACAATATCATCGGGACGATCGTTCAGGACATGCCATCACAGGTCGAGCGCTTTACTCCGTACGAGTTTGTGTGGATCGGTGGCGACCCGGGCGCCGAGGCGCTCGCGCCGCGCGTGCGTCTGGTCGATGTCGAGAGTGGCGATACGCTCGTGACCGAGAGCCAGGCCGAATACACGAACTACGAGTGGGTGATGATGACACGCCTGCGCGAAAATCAAGACGGCCACGACGAATGGATCGTCTACTGGGAAGAGCTCCAGGATTTCCCGGCCGGGACCTATCGCCTCGAGGTGCAGGGGCACTACCACTCGAATGGGACACGCACGCCCTACACGCTGAGCAGCGGCGAGTTCACAGTGGGTGGAGGTGATCACATCGAGATCCAGGCCGATCTAAACGGAACCACCCTCTCGGGCACGCTGGCCTATCCCGCAGCCACCGAGCTCAATTTCGATCGCACGTCTGACGACCCCGCTCGCGTCACGGGTAACTTCCGAATGCGGCATCCCTATGTTGGGACGGGTCTTCCCAACCCCCTCGAACCGGGACGGGACCTGTTCGCGACTGGCATCACCATACGGGTGTTGGATAACGGAAGTACTCGAGAAACACTGATGGGTTCAGATATCGACCTCAGGCTCGAGGACCGTGAGGTTCAGGGACGCACGATCCCCGTCACGGTTTTCGAAGCCGACGTGGGTAGCGGAACTACGAACGGGATCGAGATCGAGGTCACCGACGCGTGGGGGAATACGGGCAACTACTCGATGTAGTCCCGTAGATGACGCCGACGCCCGTCGCGTTTGCCCGACCGGGCATCCTGACAATCGACACAGAATGCAGCCCAGGGCATGACCTGCAGCCTGGCCAGCGGGATCTCGTCGCCGCAATCTCGACACTCTCCGAAATCATCGGGATTGGCGTCGAGACGCACGAGCGCGTGTTCGATGCGCTTGAGTTCATTGAGTCGATTCTTGTTGCGACGCGATGCGATGACCTGATTCATCTCGTTGAGCGGCTGTGAGTCTTCATCCTGCCGCGACGTCGCATCTTTGATGCCCGGCTCGATCTCGACGTCGCCCTCGTCAATG
>CAYFTY010001179.1:0-1543 GCA_964346045.1 uncultured Bradymonadales bacterium
CGAACTCATCGGGACTTCGGTCTTGTGGGCCAGAACATAGGGACGCACGAGCTCGCCGAGACGCAGCGGCAAGACGAGGATCGCCAGGAAACCCACGGCACAAACACGCAGCACCAGCCACGGGTCGAGTCGCTCGTCGAGCGGCCTCACGAGATAGAGCCAGCGCCAGAGGCGGGTGAAGTGACAGAGGGCGTAAAGGACCACAAACCCCGCGACCGCCACCCCGATCTGAGCGAGATCGGCGTGCTCGATGAAATGGATCACGGCATCGAAGTCCAGCTCTCGCGCTGCCAGCCAGAAAAAAAACGCCCCGAGGACCGAGGCGATGAAAAAATAAACGATGAGTCGTTTCATGACCTATTCGCCGAGCTCTCGGCGAATTCGATCCTTGAGGCTTTCCAGATCTTTGTCGACTTCCATCTTCCGAAAGCGACTCTCCATTTCGCTGACGCGTCGGGTGGCCTCTTCATCTTCTTCACTCGTCCCCGAAGTTCGTCCGTGTGCTGCCATCTTCAACTTGTCTTTTTGTTTTCGAACGTCGGACAGCTCGGATCCGACACCGGCGGCCTCATCCATATATCCGCGCAGGATCTCTTCGGCTTCGGCCGCCAGGTCGTCTTCGTTCCACTCGCGAGCGAGCTCGAGTCGATTGCGCCAGCGAGCTTGCTGCCTCTCCAACTCTTCGAGCCTGCGTTCGAGATCGCGCTCCATCAAAATCAAAGCTGCGAGCTGCTCCTTGGCCTGTGACTTAGAGATGCCCGTGTAGTCGGGCGTCTGGCGCGGCTCGTCGCGTTTCGACTCGCCTGCGTTGGTGTCATCGTCCTGGGTGGACGTCCGCTTTTCTTTGCCGATGACCTCGAATGCGCCTTTGCCCTCGGGCTCTTCTTCGCCATCGTCGGCCGGCTCGGCCGGCGTGAAATCGGGCGCCACCAGCCACTCTTCACGATGTTCGAGTGCGACTTTTAGAGCTTCTGCGACTTCTTCACTGCCCGTTTTCTGACTGAGCTGCGCGGCGGCCTCGATGAGTTTGGCCTGTGTTTCTTCACCGAGGCAACGGTCCACTTCGACCCCGAGTCGCAAGAGGTCGGCCACGTGCCGTGCGGCTTTTTCTCGCAACAAAAATTCGACCTGTTCTCCATGGGTACCTTCGTCGCCGACAAAGAGGAGAGGCCGGTCGAGTGCGACGATCTCAGCCACATAGGGGTCGTTGGCCGCGGCGACGACGACGTCGGCTGCCGCGACGTAGCGTTCGAGGTCGTCGACTTTGCCGAACATGAGCGCGCGCAGACCATATTGATTGGCGGCCTTTCGCAGCGCGGAAGCCGCGGTCTGGTCCCCGTCGTGATGAAAGACAAAACGAATATCTCGGTCGACCAGGGTCGACTGGAACACCAGCTTCTCGATCGTCCCGGCATCGAACATATTCGAGCGCACCAGCACGATCAGCTCTTCGTCGAACCCGAAGTCTTCGCGCACCGCCTCGCGGTCGACATCTTTGGTAAAGCGGGCCTGAATCGGCGGTCCTGCAACGCGAATTCGCTCT
>CAYFTY010001180.1:0-1543 GCA_964346045.1 uncultured Bradymonadales bacterium
CTGTGCTCAACCCGGAAATGTCTGTGAGGGTGCGAATGCCGCGCTCGGCTCGCCCGAGGCTGCTGCCCGCGCGAAAGAACTCGAGGATGACGGAAGCACGGCAAAGACGCTGCAGCTCGTCGGATTCTCGGTGGGTGGCGCTGCGATTCTCGTCGGTTCGTATCTGCTCTATCGCGCCTATTCGCATGAGGGGGCCGAGGTCGACACCGATAGCGAACTCGGATTGCGTGACCTCGATATTCGGGTCGGTCCGACCCAGGGTGGTGCTGCCGCGAGCTTTGGTTTCGACTTCTGAACACGCGTATCGCAAACCCGAGGCCGCCCAGATGGGCGGCCTTTTTCTTTTGTCCGCGTGGGTGGTCCTCGAACTTCATTCGGCGAGGCAAAGTCGCGAAGAACAGAGCATAAAAAGGCCGCCTCATGGGCGGCCTCGTCTGCGTTTGGCAAGGGTGGTCTGGTCTTCCCCTTATTCGTGAATCACGGCGATGCCGTAGGTGGCTACCGCTCGGATGGCCGGGTCGTCCAGGCCAAGATACCCCCGGTACGACGGCTCGAGCCCTTTCTCGTCGCTTCGCGTCAGAAGCCACGCGGCGAGGTGACGAAGCCCTTTTTCGGGAGCTCTGCGCACCAACTGCTCGAGGACCGCCCTCCCCTTGGGATCCTGACGGTCGGCAAAGTGCATCATCAGCACGCGCCGGTCGCCCGAAGCCGTCTTCGAGTCACGCATCAACTGCAGCAGAATCGCCTCGTATCCACCATTCTTGATCGAGTAGCGAATCGCGTCGGATTGTTCGGTACCGCTCGTCTTCGTAAGCAGATATTCGAAGAGCTTGTCGCGCTTCGGCTTGTCCAACGCCGCGATGTCCTCGAGATAGCCGTCCGGTGGATTCCTCAGCGCACGATCGATATTCGCGATTGCCATCGAAGGTTTCAATTTCATGGCCGTCAGGAAGGCCAGCCACTGAATCTCGAGGTTGCGATCTCGGAGCAACACGTCGAGAGCCGACGCTCCTTTCTCGAGTCCGACGTTTCGAATCGATTTCAGCGTCTGCATCTTTACTTTCGGGTCGCGGTCGGTGACGAGAAAGCGAAGAGCTCGCAGGGATTTCTCGGATTTGATCGCCCCGAGTGCCTTGATCACGGCCAGCTTGACCTTTGGATCGCGTTCTGCGCGAAGCGCGCGCTGAAGCGGTTCGACCACAGCTTCGTTACCGAGGGCCTCCATGCTTTCAGCCGTCGCCATCCGCATGTCGTTGCGGCGCTCAAAGAGCGTGCGCCCCAGAATTTGGGCCACGCTCGCATCCCGTGTGTATCCCAGCGCCGAGACTGCCAGAAGCCTTTCGTCGAACTCGGTGCTGCGCTCGAGCTCGATCAGCTTCTTACGAAAGTCGGCGTCTTGCGTCGATGCGGCGAGCTTGTGGGCGAGCGTCTTTTCGGCGGCGTCATCTGCTTCGAGAAAGGGTTTGAGCTGCTCGACCGTAGGCCGAACGTCGTTTTCGAGCAGGAACGTGAGGATTTCGCGTCGGTCGGACGCCGCTTCAGT
>CAYFTY010001181.1:0-1542 GCA_964346045.1 uncultured Bradymonadales bacterium
CACGAGCCCGACTCCCGTCGCAAATTTGGGATTGCGCACGACATCAACGAGCCCGCCGACGCCCTTGGGAAGACCTCGACGCACGGGCATTCCGAGCGTCGTCTCGGCGAGTTCGGGCATATGCTCGAGGATCGTCGTGCCGCCCGTGATCACGATCCCGCTGGCGATGAGTTCCGCATAGCCCGAGTTGCGAATTTCTCGGCCGACGAATGCAAAGATCTCTTCGACGCGAGGCTCGATGATCTCGCTGAGAATCTGGCGGCTCAGGATGCGCGGTGGGCGACCGCCGACCGAGGGCACCTCGATCGTTTCTTCCGGGCTGACCCGACTGGTCATTGCACAACCGTAACGCTGCTTGATGCGTTCGGCTTCGGCCATGGGCGTACGCAATCCAACCGCGATGTCGTTCGTGAGATGATTTCCGCCGACCGAAAGCACGGCCGTGTGCACGAGCGAGCCACCGCTGAAAATGGCGATGTCGGTGGTTCCGCCACCGATGTCGACCACGGCGACGCCGAGCTCCTTTTCGTCTTCGCTGAGCACGGCTTCGCTGGACGCGAGCTGCTCGAGCACGATGTCGGCGACATTCAGGCCGCAGGCGTTGGCACATTTGACGATATTCTGGGCGCTCGTCACCGACCCCGTGACGATATGGACCTTGGCTTCGAGCCTCACGCCGCTCATCCCGAGCGGCTCACGAATGCCGTCCTGCTCATCGATGATGTATTCCTGCGGAATGACGTGAATCACCTCGCGGTCCATGGGAATCGCGACCGCGCGAGCCGCATCGACGACGCGCGCAAGATCCGCCGGGCGAACTTCCTTTTCTTTGACGGCGACGATGCCGTGGGAGTTGAAGCCCTTGATATGGCCACCGGCGATCCCCGCGTAGACGGTGTTCACCTCGCAGCCTGCCATGAGCTCGGCTTCTTCGACTGCCTTTTTGATCGAGTTGATCGTCGCATCGATATTGATGACGACGCCCTTTCTCAGGCCGGTCGACGGATGGGATCCGATGCCGATGATGTCGATACCTTCTTCGGTGACCTCGCCGATGATGCAGGCGATCTTGGTCGTGCCGATGTCGAGTCCTACTAGTATTTCGTCTTTGCGTGCCATCTCATCCTTCCGTGGTCTGTCACGATGGCTCGTGAACGGTGCCCTCGCCAGTTGTCAATGAGTCGCGTTCTCGTCGCCCGTGATGCTCGCTTCCTTGCTCGCATACGATCGGGAGCCCACAACGACGCGATCCAGATTCTCTTCGTGGTCTATCAGTATGTAGTCCGCCTCGAGTTCATCCTCGTCCAACGAGCGCAACACGACTGCGAGACGCTTCAGTCGCTGCCCGATCTTCCCCGTACCCAGGCGAATCTCTGTTCCGATTCCGTCGGCTGTCACCATCGAAATCCCCATGACAGGGTCGACGTGAACTTCGCTGATGGGGTGCTTCCTGGAAATCTCCATCTCTTTGTATGCATCGATGGTCGCCAGTGCATCTCGAAATCGTGTCTTTCCGCTCTCGGTCTCGAGCTGCGTTCGGTC
>CAYFTY010001182.1:0-1538 GCA_964346045.1 uncultured Bradymonadales bacterium
GTTGGAATTTGGCGGCCGGATTTCGAGGCGGAGGACCTGGGTTTCGGCGGAGTTTACGACGGTGACCAGCCAGGCGCCTTCTCGTCGCGATGCGAAGGTTCGCAAGGTGTCGCCGACCTCGACCCGAGGTCCGAAGCGTGCGGAGAGACGGAGGTCACCGCCATCATCGAGGAGACCATCTGACCGGAGCTGGTCGGCCGCGAAACTGAGGAGAGCGGCGCGTTGGAATTCAGCGTCCGGCGAGGTGTAGAGGGCTTCGAGCGGTTCTCTGATAGGCATCGCGAATCCAATTGGCTGGCCAATATCATCGGACGGCTCGAGCCCCGAGACCGCGGCCAGCGTCAGCGTGCCTTCTGCGAGCGGCCGCCCGTCACTGGCTCGCATCATCCGGTAAATCGAGAGACTTTCCCCACCATTGCGGACTTCGAACTCAGTCTGGATTTCGAGACCTTCCAGGCGTTCGTGAACGATGAGGTCTTCCCCGGCGACAGTCATTCCTTCGAGCCTCTTGGGATCGATGAGGTCTCTCAACCGGCGCAGTGTGGTAGCGAGCGGGATATCGGGCCGAAGATGTCCGGCGTCACTGACGACTTCGGAGGATTCAGATAATCCCGTAGGGCCATTGGGGGCCGTTTTGGAGCCGCCGCCGGGCGCGTCCGACTCTTTCCCGGTTACAGGCTCGTCCGACAGACGTGAACCTTCGAAATTCCCATAAGAACGGTCGCCGCCGGAACTCGGGTCGAGTTCTGGCCTAAATCGCGCCAGGAGCTCCGGGTAGTCTCGAGGTACTAGCCCCTGCAGCAGACTCCGGGATTTGCTCAGCGGAATGGGCTCGCCCTCTTCGTCCGCGGACTGACCGGTGCGGTGCTCCGCAATGCGGCGGTACGCTTCGTCTACGTTCCGTTTGATACCTTCGATATGCAAGCATTCCTGCATATCGAGTTCGACCTGAGAAATGGGGTTCTCACGCGCCCATTCGGGACCGAACAATCGCCGTATCATGCGTGAGGCCAGAGTCGGCATGTCATCGAAGCAGCCCTGGTCTTCGAGATAGCGGCGCGAAATAAGGCCAAAGAGACCGCCTCCAGGGATGCCCATCAACGCAGCAGACAAAAACGCCGGCAGACGAACGATGGCGTGTGCCCCCAGATCGAGACCGTGCTCGAGTCTAAACGCCGCCGTATCGGCTTCTGCAATGACCTTCGCATCTCCGAGTGCTCCTTTGCCATAAATGCCTTCGAGCACATCGATGTTCTGAGACCCGCCCGCCCAGGTGAAAAAAGCCGTCAAGGAATCGGTGCCGAGCCACCCGAGATCGCGGACTGATTGCAGAATCAAGCCGTGGTTCCTGCCCATCGTATCGAGCGTTTCTTCGTAGCCCCGAGGATGAAACGCCTTGGTTTTGGTAGGAACCACCCGACCCGAGAAGTCGATCGAAGGGACTTCAATCGGGTCGCGACCTTCACGAGGGCAGATCCACTTGCCGAACGCCACCGAGTTGATGACGATTGCGTCTTCAGATTCCGCGCGCTCACGCA
>CAYFTY010001183.1:0-1535 GCA_964346045.1 uncultured Bradymonadales bacterium
GGGGGCGACCCCCTCGGCCACGAAGACGTACCGCGTCGAGCCGTCGACGACGCGCTTCTGATCGCGGCTGGCGTTCCCCAGCACACGGTCGTAGTCGGCCATCGAAGTCTCGAAAAGCTTCTTGGGATCGATTTTAGGCAAGGGCTCGGACGCCTGGTCTCCCTCGGGACGCGGCTCGACTTTTTCGTGCTCATGGTCCTCGTGCTTGCGCCGGGGCATCTGGCGACGCTTGAGTTCTCGAGTGGGCAGCTGCTCCTCACGCTTGGCTTTGGCCATCGAGTCGAGTTCGGTCTTGCGGGCTCGGGTCTCCTTTTCGACCTTATTGTCCTGGTTCGATACGAAATTCGCCTCTTCGGGTCGCTCCTCGTTGGTCTCCTGCACGACCGACTTGCGCTTGTCCTTTTTGACAGGCTCGGGCTCGGTCTTTTTCTCTTTCTTTTCGGGCGCCTCAGGTTTTTGCTCTCGCGGCTCAACCTCGGCGAGCCTTTTTCGCTCTTGTGATTTTTCGGGATCGCTCTCGACGAGCTGATCTTCGGTCATCACCTCGATCTCGAACTCTTCGTCATCGACTTTCTCGGCGACTTCGATCGGTTCGGGAACCAGAAGAGGCGCGATCACCAACCCGAAGAGAGCGTGCAAAACCACCGCAACGGCCATCGCGAAAATCGCGCTCCGTCGGTATCTGCGGTCTCGCTCTCGGAAGTTGTACGTTGTCATTCGCGGCGATGGGCGTTACAAGCGGCTCGACGTTAGAACCTATCATGATGCATATGAACTTCCCACACTTGCTTAAACTCGGCCTGCTTCTTTTCGTGCTATGGACCTTCAGTGCCTGCTCGACCGGGATCGGTGACGAGTGCGAGAGCACGGCCGAATGCCCGACCGGCGCGATCTGCGACGTCACCGTTCCAGGCGGATACTGTCTGGTGCGCGGCTGCGAGCGCAATGACTGCCCCGAAGACTCGGTCTGTGTACGTTTTGATAACGATAGTTCGCAATGCATGCGCTACTGCGAGGCCAATGAAGATTGTCGTGACGGCCATGTATGCCGCGACGACATTCCGCCTGCACGCTTTTGCTATCTCGATTTCGTGCCCCCTCAAACGCCCGAGCCAACCGACATGGGCGGCGACGACACAACCGATGGGGGAACGGACGCTGCGATGCCTGATGCGACCATGGGCACGGACATGGACCCTGACCTCGACCCGGCCGATATGGGCAGCGATCTCGGCGCCGATATGGATGGCGACGCCGGCACCGACATGAACTCCGGTGATGCGGGTTAGCTTTCATCGCGATCGACTCCCGTATATTCTCTGCGGGATGAAACTCTGGTTGACCATTCTGGCTGTCTTGACCCTCGCGGGTTGCACGCCCGACATCGATTGTCAGGACGTCGGCTGCCCCTTTGGACTGCAGTGCGTCCCCGCTACCGGCGAATGCGCCGAGGTCTTACGGGACTGCCGCAGCGACGATATCTGCTCGGCTGACGAAGTCTGTGACGAGACCACCGGTACATGTCGCTCACAGGC
>CAYFTY010001184.1:0-1534 GCA_964346045.1 uncultured Bradymonadales bacterium
GGTCGTGCATGCGATCGGATCTGAAATCGAGGTCTTTCCCGACCGACCGCTGCGCGGCGAGCTCGGCGTCGAAGAGCCCGCTGACTTTCGACACCAAGAAGAATAATTCGCTCTATCGCTCGCGAACCCTATCGCTCGCGAACCCGGATACATGCACGCTCCTCGGCCTCAGCGGCTCGCGCTTTGTGGGCGAGGTCGACGACCGTCTCAGCAACCGACGTCGAGGTCGCCATCGCCCGACGCATGAAGCGACCGATCATCGCGTTCATATGCTTGAAATGTGGATGCGGCCGAGGATTCGAGAGAAATTGAATATCCTACATTTGTCTACGTCTCTTGAACGGACCGAAGAGAGAGAACGATGAAAGACTGGTATTTGATGATATTTTTAGCTGTGGTCTTTGCCTCGGCCTGCACCCACCCCAATCAGAACGAGCGCTCGATCGAATCGGCCGAGTTGTATGAGACGCCCGCACAGATGCCTTCTGCTGAATCCGCAGATTCAGGCGCGACAAGCAGCCGCTCTTTCTCTGAAAAAGCCGTGATCGCCACGCGCTGAGCGCGTTGGCCAAAACTTCGTATAAATCGAAGTAAAGCGCGCAGTTTTTCTAATTTAACAAACTCAAGTCTCGCCTAGATTGCCCTGTGGACGAACGGAGGTTTCATGAGCGAGAAAGAGTTTACGTTATTCGACCTGGTCAAAGTCGCCATCTTCATGGCCGGTGCGATCTATATCGTTCACCTGCTTTCATGGCTGATGCACTGGGGTGTCATCGCAGCGGGCATGATCGGTGTTGGCTACCTTGCCTACCGCATCGCAGGCGCCGGAAGCGAAGATATGAAGCTTCTGGAAGGCGACTCACACGAACGTCGTTGGCTCGAGCTCGAAGATGAAGAGCGACGCCTGGACCGTGAGATTGGCATCCGATGAGCTCAGCGATGCCCTTATCTGTGCGCAATTCAACCGGAAGATTCCACCGCGAGCCCGTGTCGTGTATACGTAGAGTCTGCGACGTCAAAAACGAGATGAGGAAGAATCGATGAAAACTCGATGGATCTGGATTGCCGCCCTCGCCATGTTGACTGCTGCGTGCGGGACTGACGCAGAAGAGCCCGCCCCGAGTACCGAGATCGGCGGGATCACGACAATTCCCGAAGGATTCGGGAAGAGCGATAATTATATCGCGACGAATGCCCAGGAGTTCATTCTCGAGGGAGTGGCTATCGCCGAGCTTCCCGAGGGTTTTGCCGACCTGAGCACCGAAGAACAAGAGGTGGCGGTGGATGAGCTCGTTGCCGAACGCACGGCCACCATCACCAGCGCAGCCAGGCGCCATGTCGAAGAACTCTTGCGAGAGCCCAATCAGGACATCGAAGACGAAGAAGCCAAATTCTTCATCTACGTCAAACCCAGCTACCGCGGCGGAGAAATCGACGAGGAGCCTCTGGTCGACGAATTCGACGTCGTCTGGGATTTCAGCCTCGAACTCGTGGGCTCGCTCGAACTCATCGAGATGATCGGCGAAGAATTCAT
>CAYFTY010001185.1:0-1534 GCA_964346045.1 uncultured Bradymonadales bacterium
GTTCCGCTTCCGTGAACCACTCCGGTGCCTTCAACAAGTCCGAGGCGGATTGCAGCACGACTTTGATTTCGAGGAATCCCTCGGGCAGGAAGATCAAGCCGACCGCCACAACGCCGATGCCGCCGAGCACCAGATACCCCGCGCTAAGCGGGCGAAAGACGACGGGTGTCCAGCGAATCACCGAGAGCGTGCCCAGCACCGCGATCAAGGGCAGCATCGCCAGTATCGTCGTCCGGTAATTCGCCGCAAAAATTCCGAGAACACAAATGAAGGCGATAATCAATCCCACGACCGTGTATCGCCACTGAATCAGTGCCCCGAGACAGAGGATGGTAAACAAAATCAAGGTAAACGGGGCTTGGCCACCGTAGCCACCGATGTACGCGATGCTTCCATCGTAATCGACAAGGCCGACCCCGAGGACGACCGATAAACCCTGGAGGAGCAGTGGTGTTATGGAGGCGGCGAGCAACGCGCGCAGGACCGTATCCGTATCAAAGCGTAAGAAAGCGCGATAGAGAAGGAAAAATATAACGAGAAAATATAGCCACTTCATGACGTCCTTGAAGACGCCATCATATTCTTGATTGATCAGACCGGATAAGACGATAAGGATAATTATCAAAGAAAGTGGGAGAAGGCGGCCGACGAGACGCAGATAATAATGTGGTGGAACCAGGGCCAAGCCGGTGAGCGTAACAGCGATCGAAGAAAGAGAATTGATGGAGAAGCTCGAAATGAGCGGATCAAATGTATATTCGTCGAACGACGTCAGGATATAGCGCGCCCAGATGGCGAGAATGACGAACGTCGTAGGGAGATCACGAAGGGAGCGCAGGAAGTAGAGGGTGAGCGCGAGGGTCGCCCCGGCCGTCACCAAGCTGAGAAGTTGCCAGAGCATGCCGGGCCTTATGGTGCCGCGTCGGCAGCGGGTGTTCAGCCGCCGACATGCGCATCGAGATGCGGATAGGCGCGCTTGAGAAAGCCCCGCAGCCGGGCGTCGCCGTCGGCGGGGGTCTCGCTCGGCTGCAGCGGGGTGTAGACCCGCAGCAGGGCGCCGTCGCTGCGCCCGGTGAGCAGCGAATCCCGCAGGTTGTGAAACTTGACCTTCTGCAGTCTGCCGACCGAGTGGCCGCGCAACTCCATCCAGAAGTACATGACGACGCGTTGGCCACCTTTGACGATGACACCGCGGTTCACCGTCAGCGGCGCGCCCGACAGGTCGCCGAGACCGGTTCGATGCATTCCGAGCGCGGTGTACTCCCAACCGGCCCCGGGCAGGCACGTCGTCGGAGAGTGGTAGTGCGAGCCGTCCAGCAGAGAATCGTAGTAGGCGACCCAGAGATTGACCCGGCTACCCACCATCGGCTCGACGAAGTCGGCGAGGATGTAGTCGTCCGCCCCCAGCACCTCGGCGGTTCTGGTGTCGAGAAAACGCGGCGTGCCACGCCAATCACTGAGCGCGAGCGGGTAGCTCATCAGCCCGGGGCGTTCCGGGATGATGAGCTACCCGCTCGCGCTCAGTGATTGGCGT
>CAYFTY010001186.1:0-1533 GCA_964346045.1 uncultured Bradymonadales bacterium
CGCTTGCTTGATGGCTACCACATCCTCTATCTGGTCGCTGCCTGATCGCGTCGACAGCCAGTTTGGTGCTCGCAGGTCGCGGTGCACCATTCTGCCAGGATTCTCGATCACGCCCGAATTCTGTTCGAGCACGGTCAGCGCTCCAATGGCCAGGGACCGTAAATGGGGATCTTCAATGCGCCGCACGGCACGGGTCGCCATGGCGCGCAAGCGCTCGCCGAGTGGCCTCGGGTCGCTCGTATACTTGATATGAGAATCCCACGCCGGGATTTCATGGAGTCGCGCTGTGACAACTCCGGCTTCGAACCAGCAAGGCTCGGCGGTTGGTTCGAGGCATCCCGTCAGCCCGCCGGAATCACTCGAGGCGAGTACGCGCGGCGCGTACTCGAACTCGAGGCGTTCGAGATGTCGGAGCGCGTGGACCTCATTGGCGCCATATGCGCCGAGGCCGCGGTTGAATTTGGCAATGTAGCGCTCGCCGTCGGCATCATCGACCTCTACGAAATCTGCAGAGTGGCCAAGGTCGCGGCGCACTTTCTCGGATTGCACGTCGATGCCCACGTGCTCAGCGAGGGCGCGACCCATAAGGACGAGTTCAGTCGTCGTGCGTTTCGATTTCGTAGCGATATCCCTGCTCCGTCAGAAAGAGCTGCCGCTTATTCGCGTACTCCTGCTCGGTCGTGTCCCGAGTGACGATGCTGTAAAAGGCGGCATCATTGTCGTTTTCCTTCGGGCGCAGAATTCGACCCAGGCGTTGGGCTTCTTCCTGACGGCTACCGAAGGTGCCCGACACCTGAATGGCAACGCTGGCGTCTGGCAGGTCGACCGCAAAGTTTGCGACTTTGCTGACGACGAGCACAGGTATCTCTCGGGTTCGGAATTTCTCGTAAAGCACTTCTCGTTGCGACTGCGGAGTCTGGCCCGTGATGATCGGCGCGCGCGCCACTTCGGCAATGTCCGCGAGCTGGTCGAGGTACTGCCCGATGATCAGAGTTTGCTTGTCTTCGTGCCGAGAGAGAATTTCGGTTAGAACGTCGAGTTTGGCCGGGTTGGTCGCCGCGATTTTGAACTTCTGGCGAGGCTCGGCTGTTGCGTACTCGAGACGTAGCTCATCGTCCTTAAAGGGGACTCTCACTTCGGTGCACGTCGCCGTCGCAATGAATCC
The DNA here is from genome assembly GCA_964346045.1 of uncultured Bradymonadales bacterium. Taxonomy (GTDB): domain Bacteria; phylum Myxococcota_A; class Bradymonadia; order Bradymonadales; family Bradymonadaceae; genus CAYFTY01. The sequence goes on from CAYFTY010001186.1 coordinate 1,166, forward strand.
CTGCTTTTCGAGGACGCGCCATGGGACATCATACTTCTTGGGCCCGATGAGGCTGAACACCTCTTCTTCTTTGCCATCTTCGCGCACCAGAGTCGCAGTGAGCCCGAGCCGACGTCGGCTCTGAAGATTCGCCACGGCGCGGAAGACAGGCGCCGGCAGCAGATGGACCTCATCGTAAATGATCAGTCCCCAGTCGGCGTCGTTGAAAAGGTGGAAGTGCTTGAAGTCGTCTTCTTTGGACTTGCGGTAGGTCAGGATCTGATACGTCGTGATCGTGACCGGCTTGATTTCTTTCGATGCCCCCGAGTACTCGCCGATCTGCTCTTCATTGAGTTCGGTTTTGTCCAGGATCTCATCGCGCCATTGCC
>CAYFTY010001187.1:0-1531 GCA_964346045.1 uncultured Bradymonadales bacterium
ATGGACTAGGACCAGGGCTTCGACTCCTGGACCAGATTCCACGCGGGTATCCACTTCTGCTTGTTGCCCCTCTGAATCGAGACTCCTGAATCAGAGATTCGAGACGTGGGCATCCCGGTCAGAAGGGGAAAAAGGGGAGCAAGGGGAATAAGTTCTTCGAGTTCTTGCCATCGACCTCTTCCTTGTCCATGGTCTCCTCGACCCGTCGTCGAATCGACCGACGGCTGAGACGCGCACGCGCCGCGCGAATAGACAGATTTGCACCAGCACTATCAGTATCGCTCGCCACATTCTATGCTTGCGGCGTTCAGGTCAGGAGCATCGATGAGAGGGATTCGGCCGGGTGAAGTCTTTGCCGGGCGCTACGAAATCGAGAGAACTCTGGGTCGGGGCGGCTTTGGCAGGGTGTACGAAGTCCACGACCAACTCCTGGGCAAGCCTGTCGCGCTGAAGTTTCTCAACGAGAAACGATGGGCTTCGGCCTGGGATCGGTGGCGTGAGTCGGCCATGTTGCGAACTCTCGAGATTCGTGGCGTTCCACGACTTCTCGACGAGGGCCGCAGCCGCGAGGGAACCTATATCGTAACCGAATTGGTCCGGGGCGTACCGTTTCCAGGACGCGTCGATCCACGCTCGTGGCACGAACTCGCTCCGCTTGTAGTCGACCTTCTCGACACTCTCTCGCGAGTCCACGCCGAGGGCATCGTACATGCCGACATCAAGCCTGAGAACGTGCTTATGACGGCCGATAATGAGACCTATCTCGTCGACTTTGGCATCGCGCATCGCGCCATCGAAGGTCATAAAAACCGAGAAGTCGCCGGCTCGCCCAATTTCATGTCCCTCGACATCTTTGCCGGCGAGGCGCCTTCGCCCCAGAGTGATCTCTATGCGCTGGGCGTAATGATTTTCGAAGCGTTGACGGGCCAATCGATGTTCGAGTCGCGCCTGATGGTCGAATGGTTCGCGACGCTACGCGAGCATGGCCCGCCCACGATTCGAGATCGCTGTCCCGGACTCGACGAATCGGTGATCACCCTCGTCGATGGTCTGCGTGGTGTGGGCAACAGGACTTTCGAGTCAGCGACGCATGCCCTTTCGACGATCGATTCTGAGCTGCGATGGACCGGCTGGGAAGATGCCTTCGACGAGCGCACCGAGGGCTGGACCGTCGCCGAGCTGCAGCCGTTTTTTGCCGGCCCCGAGGTAGGCTGGCACCTCGCGAGCCGATCTGCAGGCGAGCTCTGGAAACGCACAGAAGGCGACCCTGAAGAGGTGCTCGACGAGCTTCGGTCCTGGATCGACCTGCGCCTCGCGCACTACGAGCATGGTCGCTTTCGAGTCGGAGTTCGGGCGCTGGCTTCGCTGGAGAGCGGCCGAGCGACACGCGACGAAGCTTCGGATCGATCATGCGGCATTTCGCATGACGACGACTTCACCGAGATCATCCTCGAGAGGGCACAAAAACTCGATCGATCGGGGCGCCCCGAGGCCGCAGCAGCGCTACTTCAGGAGGCCGAAGGAGCCCTCG
>CAYFTY010001188.1:0-1531 GCA_964346045.1 uncultured Bradymonadales bacterium
AGGTCTGCTCGTGAACACGGCCGGTGGGACGACGGTCCGCATGGTGCCACCATTGGTGATTTCCGAGGCCGATGTGGAAGAGGCATTGGTGCGACTTCGCCGCTGCTTCGAGGCATGGGCGACGCAGCGAGCAGCGTGAATCGCTCGAGGAGTTTCCTTGTCAGGGCCGCTCTTCCGAAGTACTTTTGATCGCAGACAGCTGACCGAAAATTCCTTGCTCGTGATTGCGCGTTTTGCGGGCGTACACGGCCCATATGCGGCTTCCCTTAAGGTGAGTCCAGAGTCTTGCTCGAAGATACCGTTCTACTAACTCAGAAAGAGGGCGTTGATTACAGCGCGTTGCCTGAGTCTCCAACCCCGGAGGAGTTCTTTCTCATGTCTCGGGTTCGGGGAACAGTATCGGTGGCGCAGATCTGCTCTGCGAGCGGTCTGGGTCGCGACAAGACCATGAAATCCCTGCAGCGACTCATTGATTTCGGCCTTCTCGAAGTTGTGGGTGGAGGAGCAGCGCCCAGGCAAGAGCCGGGGCGGGATACGATTCCAACCCCGGATGCAACGGTGGGCTCGACGCGGCCCGTGGGTGACCAACCCGTGGCGCAGAAACGAGCCAACGCCGATCCGGGGCAGACCGCCGAAGGCGAAGCAGTCGACCCGGCATTTGCCCCGGCCCAGTCCTCAAAGCAGGCGACTGTACTCGCGGCTGACGATGAAGACGATCTCTTCATGCCGGATTCGATCGCGCATATCTCCAAGGTCCAGGGGACCAGCGGTGGGTCACCTCGAAATCGAAGTCACTCAGACCCGACCACCGGCGATCGAGGTGATGACGACGATTCGGAGCCTGCCCCTGCCGCGATCGAATCGACGATCGACGCCGGAGATTCGGATCTTTTTGGGAACTCCCCGGCCATCAGCACCGACAAAAAGCCGGCAACCTCGGCGGATGCGAGCGCCGCAAACGTTAGGGATGATGAACTCTCTGGCGATCCCGCCCCTCACGAGGGTGACGACGATCTCTTCGGGGAAGGCTCATCGGAATCATCCGAGAGCGTGGGTGCACCGATGAGTGCTGGTGCCGCAGCTGATGCGGCATCCAGAGAGCAGGCGGCACCAAACGCTGACACGGGTGCGCCAAAGAAGAAGAAGCGCAGGTCAAAAGCCCCCGATCTCTCCATGTTTCCCGGTGCATTCGAAGATTTCGAACTCGAAGACGACGAACTCGCCGAGGGTGCCGACGTCGACGACGACCTGAAGCGTGAGATTGCCTTCGTGCACCAATATCTCGATCACGTCACGCATTACGAACTCTTCGGCGTGGATTCTGAGGCAGGGCGAAAAGAGATACGGAAGTCCTACTTTCTTCTGTCCAAGCGGTATCATCCGGATCTATTCTTCCGCAAAGATGCGGGTCCATTCGCCGAGATGGCAGAGCTCATTTTCAAACGGGTCACGAAGGCGTATCAGATCATTTCGCACAAAAAGAAGCGAGCCGAGTACGATCAGGCCCTCGAGGACCAGGCGATGACCGCCG
>CAYFTY010001189.1:0-1530 GCA_964346045.1 uncultured Bradymonadales bacterium
ATGGCGCCCGCCACCACGGCGAAGGGCACGAGGTCTCGAGGTCGTTGGAAAGGCGCGGCCGGCTTGACGTCGACCGAATCGACGTACCTGGCCGCATCGCGGATCTGGGCGAGTTCAAATTCGTCGAGCGCATCGTTTTCAGCGAGAGTAAGCGCGGTGGAGAGGCGGTCGTGAAGCTGATGGGCACGGTCGAGTTGCTGCGCCAACGACACGGGGGACAGGGTCCGCGTGAACGCCCATGCAGCCATCGCGAGCGGAAGCGTCATCGAAACCGCAATCCCGATCCAGAACGACGAGCCTGTCATCCATCCCGTCTTCGCGAGTACGAGAAGCACGGCCCCCGCCAGAAAGCTCAGGGTCAAACCCGTGACCGCGGCCTCGGTCGCGCGCTGTGTTCGCACGCGGCGCTCGAGCCTTGCGACGGCTGACCGAATGGTCTCAATGGTCTTACGGGTGTCCTGGGTCATCTCTTGTCCTGCGCAGCTAGCCGACCCCATTGTACATGGCGTGACGCGATCGAACACATACGATCGACCGCCGTGTCACCACATTGTAATGTCTTCACCAACGGGGCACATTCCTTTTGGATCTCGATTTGTCGTTGCCGGACCCACCGAAATCAGATCGAATTCGTACGCGCCCTTTTCCGACCTCGGATGGTTTTGATGCGTGGCGCGAGCGTTTGGAACCGATGCTTCGTCCACGGGAATGGACTCTCGACACCTGCCGTTACTGGCCTGCGCGGGTAGAAGAAGAAAGAGCGGGATTTGCCAAAACCGCCCTGCGGGCCTAGAGTCATCGAAGCACGTCTGAGGTAGAGACGACCATGGATAATACAAAACTCATTAATCACATCCATCACGAGCACGAGCATCTGACCCGGCTCTTCGATGACGTTCACCGAACGTTCAAAAAGCTCAGTGAGGGCGTGCTCGACGATGAGACCGAAGCGCTCGAATCTGCGTCGGAAGACCTGCGGGTGGCGCTCGACGAAATGATGGAGCACTTCGCCGAAGAAGAAGAAGTCCTTTTCATTGAGATCGAGAAGCACTTTCCGGCCATGTCGGAGCGCATCGCAGCACTGGTTCAAACCCACGAAAATATCTGCGACCAGACTCGATGGCTGCAGAAGCTTCTCACCAAGAGCCCCGAGACCATTCATGACGAAGCCGACCGGGCCCTCGCCGTGCTCGATGGCCTCCGTGACGATGTGCGAGAACACTCCAAATCCGAAGCAAGTGTGTACAATGAGGCGTTGCGTCAACTGCCGCCTTCGGATCGACGGCGAATGATGGAAACGATGCAGAGTATCTGAGCCGTCTCCTTCCCTTTACGTCGGCACGCTCAAAGGGTTACCGTCCCGGCCTACCCGAGCGAGCAAAGGAGTGCCAGATGGCGTGGGCCAAGCGTCGATTCAAAAAGAAAACAAGGGTCTGGGTCGAAGTCGACGAGGATGGTGAACCCATCGTCGAGGACGGACGCGTCTCGATGCGATACAAGAATGATGCAGATGCCAAGGTCTACTCGGCA
>CAYFTY010001190.1:0-1524 GCA_964346045.1 uncultured Bradymonadales bacterium
GAGGCTATCCCGCCGCGCCAATCAGGTAATTGCCGAGCTTGGAAAGTTGGTCGACCGAGTGAACGTCTTCACCGAAAAGCGGCACGGAGCGGATCGTACGACCCTCGACCGAATCTTCGAAACTCGCGATGAGCGCACGGTTGTGCTCGGAGAGCTTTGCCAGATGGTTATAATGATCAATGAACTGGTCGACGAGGACATCCGGTTCCTCCTCGCCAATCGCCTCGAGCTTTTCGAGAAGCTCGGAGCGGTCCAGATCTTCGAGATCGTCGAGTTCGAAGCGCGGCAGTACCCGGTTCAAGATGAAGGCAGCAGCCTTCTGGTCGAGCTGCGAAAGCTTGTCGTTGAAATAGAGCGCTTCTTTGATTCTCCGGGCGTCTGCGCTCGTGATGACGACAAAGCGCGTGCCCTGATCGCGGAGAATGAAGTCGATCATTTCACCGCGGCCTCGGAGCGCCTCCTGCAAAAAGGAGAGCGTATCAAAGAAGTCCACGAGGTCCTGAACGAAGGACTCACCAAAAATCTTGCCGAGGAGTCCCAGCACGACCGAGCCCGGGTCGAAGACCCGTGAAAAGAAACCGCGCTTTGCGGCTTTGCTGGGAATGAACCACTTCATGATGCGATCATCGAAGAACTGACGAGCTCTTCCCGGAGTCTCGAGAAACTCGAGCGCGTTCTTCGTGGGCGGGGTATCGAGCACGACCAGGTCGAAATACCCCCCCGTATAGAGATCGTGAAGCTTGTCGAGCGCCATATACTCCTGCATCCCGTGTAGCGCCGACGAGAGCAGACGATAGATATTATTCTCTCGCGAGCGCTCGAGCGCCCCTTCGTCTGGAGCGTAGCGCGCGACGAGGTCGTCGAGGGTTTGCTCCTGGTCGAGCATCATTGCCCACAGCTCTCCATCGCCCGTCGCACCCTCCATCTCGATCTCTTGAGGCTCGTTGGTCAGTGCGTCGAGGCCGAGGCTATTGGCCAGACGACGCGCCGGGTCGATAGTCAGGACGATGACCTTGCGACCCGCCTGCGCGGCTTTGAGTCCCATCGCGGCCGAGGTCGTAGTCTTGCCCACCCCACCCGGACCAGCGCAGACGATGAGTCTTGCGTCTTCAATCAGCTTCGCCACTGGATCGGAAGCGCTCATAGCATGCCTCCAGATTCGATTCCGTCGGCGAGTTCGTCGACGATGGTCTCCTCTTTGATTTCGTAAATCATCGGCAGCTCGATGATCTCGCTCTTCGCGCCGAGGCTGGCGTGAAGTCGGTCTAGATATCGACGATCCCTGCGATACCAGCTCAGCGCTACCTCGCTACCGGCGACGACTCTGCGATTTGGAGCTTCGTTGGCGGCCGAGAGAATGCGTACGGACTCATCCTGCACACCCATGTGCCGGGTCAGAGTCTCGAAGGACGCGTCAAATCGCGCCGGAAATGGTCGACTGTGCACCATATTCACCAGCGCCATGTCGAGCGGGCGCCCAAAGGTCTCATCGAGTTCGGCTGCCAGCTCGATCGTTTCGTTCAC
>CAYFTY010001191.1:0-1520 GCA_964346045.1 uncultured Bradymonadales bacterium
CCATCACGGGATTCGCGTTCGAGGCCCCGACTCAAGACACCCGTGATTCGAGCGAGTGCGAATGCCTCCCGATCAAAGAACACCGACTGAAACTCCGCCTCGACCCCGCGCGTGGGCTCCTTTTCGCCCCACCACGGCCCGCCGACTCGACCGCTGATCTGATCAAGAGTGGCAGACCAGATCACGTGCTGCGGCGCCTCGATCTCTTCGCTCTCGAGCACCGATTTGAGCTCGTGATAGGCGTTCATCGAATCATCTTCGAAAAAGTCTTGAAGGCCGGGTGCTCGGCCGTTTCCAGCGAATCAAAAACGATACTTTCACGATTGGTGATTCGAGCGCCGGCATCCCGCATTCTTTGGATGCCGTTTGCAGAGTATTCGGCACGTCGGCTGGCCACGGCGTCAAAGGGTACCCGAACTTCGACTCCCCGATCGCAGAGTGAGCAAACGGTGGCGCGAACACAGATATGAGCCTCGATCCCGCAGACAAAGACGCGCGATTTCGTCGCCGAGAGCTCCTCGCCGAGAGAAGGGGCGAGGCACGCGTCGAATGTCATCTTCTCAAAACGCTGAGCATCTGCCTCCTCGAGAACGACACGCAGCCTTTCTACGGTGGGTCCGAGACCGGATGGATATTGCTCGGTGTAGATGATCCTCGCGCCGACCTCAGATGCGAGGCGCACCAGAGTGACCGTCGAATCGAGAGCCCGTTCCATCGCCGTGGACTCGATCGCGGGAAGAAAGCGCTCCTGTAAATCGATCACCCAGAGCGAGCTTTCGGCGTCCATTGCGTCTTTTTCCATCAGAATCCTCTCGGTGCGTATTTTTGACCGGCGACTGCGCAATGATACACTCTGCACACGTGATCTAAACTTCCTTATCCATCGTAACGGTTCGAGCGTGTTCGACGCGTGGCAAAAGATCAATGGGGTCCTGGCCGTACTGGTAGTCCTGCTCGCGTGCACCTCGTGCAGTGATCAGAACACCAAGCCCGAAAGTGCGCCGGCGCCGTACGACCCCGCGCGCGGTCTGATCGAACGTTTGATCCCGAGTTTCGACGAGAACCTGCGCGAACACGCCGAAACCGTCGCCACCGGGGGACAGATTGGGCAATACCTCGAGCGTGAGGCCAAGCGGCCCTGGAATGCACGGCTCTCTGGCGGAATCAAATACGCCGATCTCTTCGACGAAGTCTACCCAAAGCGCGGCTATCGAAAGTTATTTGCTCGCGTCGATGGTACGAAGAAGCGGGGCGAAATGGTGATCAACGTCCTTGCCGCGTCGCAGCGGCATGCCCTCGATCCGACTCCCTATCATCTGGCGAGGATCGCCGAGATCGACGCCGAGCTCGAGCAGATCGCCTCGGAGAATCCGGCCTGGGACGTCGAGTCATTGAACCCCTCCGAGGCCGAGAAACTCGTGACCTGGGTACGCACCGAAGGTTTCGATCCGAATGCACCCTCGACAGCCGCTGCGGTCTTCGAAGCACTGGTCACCTCGAGGGTGCATTCGGATCGAAAC
>CAYFTY010001192.1:0-1519 GCA_964346045.1 uncultured Bradymonadales bacterium
GGGATGCGCGATACCGTGTATTGGCGCGAAACATAGCCGTTGTCATAGAGGACATCGAAGTCCCAACGGTTCTCTTCGAGAAAGGTCTCGACCAGTTCACCGCGCTCGGCCGAGGGATCGTCGGTGTTGATCGAGAGTATCTCGACCTTCGCGCTATACTCCGGATCCGCCTCGAGCGCTTTGAGGGCCGGCATTTGCCTTTTACACGGCTGACACCAGGTCGCCCAGAAATCCAAAATCACGACCTTACCCGGATGCTCCGAGGGCCCATCCAGAGCACCACTTGCTGCCTTGAGCTTGAACGATGGCGCGGGTTTACCTACGAGCTTCGAGGTCTCGCTCTTTCCGCCGGTGGCGAACACCGCGTAGCCGACCAATGCACCGATCACGATGATGACGACATAATCGACCACTTTGGCTCGAAGCGGCGAGCTTTTTTTAGGTTCATTCATTCTCGACTGCCGGCTCTGTTATTTTGAGCGCCTCGAAGCGCGCATTGGGCGTAATGTAATAATCCTGCACGCCTTTGCGTAAAATGGCGATATTATCTTCGTGCCACAGCGATACATAGGGCAATTCTCGGGCGAGTATCTCCTGGACTTCGCCATAGATTCGACGCCGCTCGTCTCGATTGGTTTCGACGTTGCCCATGTCGAGCAACTCGTCGACACGCTCATTGCGATAGGCTCCACGATTCGCGCCTGCAGAACGATTATCGGGCGATGGGATATTCGACGAGTGGAAAATCCATCGATAGAGGCTCGGTTCGAGCACCGAAGGCCACTGCAAAGTGGTCAGCTCGAAATTCCCGCTCTTGATATCACTGAAAAACGTACCCCATTCGTACGAGCGCACTGTCACTTCGATCCCAATGCGTGCGAGGTGATGAGCAATCAACTCGGCGATCGCCTTTCGAAACTTATTCGAGGACACTTTAAATTCCAGAGCGAATCGCGGCTGCGGGCCATCGGGGCCGTCTGGATCTTCGTATCCGGCCTTATCGAGTAATTCGCGAGCCCGCTCGACATCGTGCCCGTACGTTTTCACATCCGGGTGATAGGCCCAGTGCGCTGGAGAAAGCAGCCCGGTCGCCAGGCGTGCCTTTCCGCGGAATTTATAATCGATGATCGACTGGCGATCGATACCGAGCGCAATCGCCTCGCGCACCCGAACGTCATCGAGAATCTCGTGCCTGAGGTTAAACGCGATGTAGGTGTACTTGAACGATGCGTCTGTGGCGACTTCGAGACGGTCCGAATCGTTCACGACCGGCAACATCAGGGGCGCGACCGCGTTCTGAACAAGATCGGCCGAGCCGCCCATCAGAGCCAGAAGCCGCGTATTATCGTCTTGCACGACCTTGAAGAAAAGCCGGTCGATCTCGGGGCGCCCACCGACATAATCATCAAACGCCTCGAGAAGCACATCATCGTTCTCGCGCCGCTTAAATCGAAAAGGACCGGCTCCGAGCGGATCCCCGGGACACTCTCGATGCCCGGCACAGGCTTGCTTCGACACG
>CAYFTY010001193.1:0-1515 GCA_964346045.1 uncultured Bradymonadales bacterium
CTGCACCGTCATCCCTTCTATCCCGGCACCGGCGCTCTCGACCGTCTCGGGGATGGCGACGGCCGCGGATTGAACGTCAACATTCCGTTTGCCAACGCCGAGGGCGACGCGACGTATCGCGATGCATTCGAGCGCCTTGTTCTGCCGATTTTACGAGAGTATTCGCCAGAGCTACTCCTCGTCTCTGCGGGATTCGATGCCCATGAAGACGACCCACTCGGAGGCATGCTCGTCACGACAGAAGGCTTTGGCTGGATGTGTCAGGCACTGCGCGAGTTTGCCGATATCGCCATGGACGGGCGTATGGTTCTGACCCTCGAAGGCGGCTACGACCTCGATGCGCTCGCGGCGAGCGTTCGGGCATGCCGAAATGCACTGGTCGGCGAACACGCATTCGACATCCAACTCGAGCCGTCGGTCTCGGTCGACGAGGCCATGCAAGAACACCACTGCTACTGGGACTCTCTCTAGAGGGTCTGGCTTCCGGGATGACCGGGGCCCGTGCTATTTTCGGGCATCGTCATTCGGGAGCTTCATGGCGCGGATTCGCGACATTATTGGCCTCATCATCGTGTTGAGCATGGTGCCGCTGCATGCTCACGGTCTCGACCCTGATCTTCGAGAGATGCTCGAGGGGCATCAGGTCTCGCTCCCCGACGACGAGAACTCTCATTGCGAAACGGACGAAGAAGGTCAGATCGTCTGCGGTGATGCCGCCGAAAAGCTGAGGTCCGAGCGCGACGAACGAGAGGAGCGTCTCGAAAAGCTCCTCGAAACGATCGAACGAAAGCTTCAAGAAATCTCCGACCAATTCGGAAACATCGACGCAATGCCGTCGAGCGAGACCGTCACGCGTGTACTCTGGGGCGCTCTGATCGCGCTCATCGTCTTCCTGACGCTTCTGATCGGCCTCCGAGTCGCGCGACGCTATCGCTCTAACCCACGCATGACCGACGACGACACGCCCGAAAGTCTGCTTCAGACCCTCGAGCGCAGCACGCGCGGACGCGCAGCCGATGAGCTCGCCGACGAAGGTGCATATGGACCCGCCGTGCACGCCCTTCTGCTCGATGCACTGCGCTACCTGCGAGACGAGATTCCGATCATCGACATTCCATCGACGACCAGTCGCGAGGTCGTCCGCGCCGCAAGCCCTGCGCGGCGTTCTCACCTCGCCGTGCTCGTGGAACTCGTCGAAAAGAGTCGTTTCGCACTCGAAAAGGTCACCGCCGAAGAGTTCGAGGGTGCCTCGGATGCCCATCGTGCGCTCAAAGAGGTGCCGAGATGAAGCCCACCTTTTCGAAAGCCGCACGATTCGGACTGGTGCTCGTCGCCGGACTCTCGACGATCGCGATCCTGGTGTGGTTCTTCTTCGGGCACGAGCTGTCGGTGGTCCGCTCGTCGGGCAACGATTCGTTTTCGCTGAGCGCCCTGGGACATCACGGTTTGAAGACCGTGCTCGAGAACGATGGGTACACGGTTCATGTCAGCCGCAACGCGACCGCCCTCAAGGCA
>CAYFTY010001194.1:0-1513 GCA_964346045.1 uncultured Bradymonadales bacterium
CGAGAGACAACGATCACTTTGTCGCCTCTCCTCGACGATGAACCACATCGTCTGCGGTCGTCTCCTTGTCTTCGTTGGCCCTCGCCTCTCCACATGAGTTCGCGGTGCTGCTTAGCCGCGAGGTCAAGGAGGCCAGACGACGCGATACAGGAGCATCGCGGAGGCGTGTCGACGCAGAGATCGTGGAGTCAGCGACGACGCGAAACGGTCAAGCGCAGTGACACAGACCACCAGCTACCGAATGGCGAAGGATATTCCAACCGTATTCGCGATTGGGGCGGGGCGTCTCGTCTGATGAAATGCCTCACAATGCATGGTAAGAGCGTCGCAGAAGTACTCGCGATCGGAATGATGCACATGGCTGTGTACGTTTCTGAGCGCGATGATGTGATGGAGTCGATGGAATGGGTGAACAAAACGTTTTGATCGTCGGCGCGGGCCCCGCGAGCCTCTACGCGGCGCAGAATCTCGTGAAACACGACCGAAATATCGTGATCTTGAATCGCGACATCAAACCCGGTGGCCTCGCCGAGTTCGGGATCTACCCCAATAAGTACAAGATGAAGAAGGGCCTACGCCGCGTCTTCTCGAACATTCTCGGAGATGATCGCGTACACTACATCGGCAACGTCACGGTCGGGGAGGGCGACGAGGCTGATCTCTCGATGAGCGAGCTGCGAGAGCTGGGATTCGATGCCATCGTCGTGGCCGTGGGAGCGCAGGGCACCAAATGGCTTGGGCTGCCGGGAGAAGAGGCCGAGGCTGTCTTCCACGCCAAAGACCTCGTCTATCATTATAATAAACTGCCGCCATTCAGCGAAAGAGAGTTCCCGGTCGGGCAGCGCGTTTGCGTGGTCGGAATCGGGAATGTCGCTCTCGACATCGTCCACTGGCTCGTCTGCGAACATAAATGCGAGAGCGCCATCGCCGTGGCACGCCGCGGACCTGCCGAGCGTGCGTACACCGAGAAGGAGATGAAGATCGTCAGCGGTGCCCTCGATGTCGAAGCCATGAAGGCGCAGTTCGAGCGCATCGGCCCGGTTCTCTCGGCTGTCGGCCAGGACCCGGACGAGTTGCAAGCCGAAATCCTCGCGCATATCGATGAGCCGCTCGAGACCGAATCGCCCACGCGCTTCGAAATTCGGTTTCTGCGATCGCCGAGTCGCATCGTATTGAATGACGATGGAGAGGTCGCTGGTCTCGAATGCGATATCACGCGCCTGATCCCAGGAGACGAGCGCATGGGCGTCGAGCGCACAGGCGAAAAAGAAATCCTCGATTGCGATACGGTGATCTTCGCGATCGGCGACAGCATCGAGCCGGGAATCGGGCTTCCGCTGAATCCCGAGAATCGACGGGCTTTTGCTACGTGCACCGAAGAACTCGAGCCGGGTGTTGACCGCTATATGGTGTACGACCCGGCCGCCGACGAGCCGATGTGGGGAATCTTTGTCGTCGGTTGGGCACGCAAGGCTTCCGATGGTCTGGTCGGAAAAGCGAGGCTCGATGCGGT
>CAYFTY010001195.1:0-1511 GCA_964346045.1 uncultured Bradymonadales bacterium
GCATCGCAATTGGAGGCGAGCGTGCGCACCTGGGGCGGGGCGCTCCGCGCAGATGCCGTCGGCATGGGCAAGACCCGGGTTGCCCTGACCGCCGCTGTTTCACTGCGACGCGACCAGCCACGACCTCGCAAAAAAGTGGGCATCATCGCCCCTGCGCGGGTGCTCGAACACTGGCGCGCTCATCTCGAAAAGGCGGGATTGCGAGAAGACGACTGTGAGCTCGTTTCGCATACTTCGCTCTCGAGAAATCGTTCGAATATGGACGCGTCCGTGGTCATCGTCGACGAAGCCCATCGATTTCGAAATCCCCGGGCACAGCGAACCAAGCAGCTCGGTTCGATCGCCTCACGAACGCCTGTGATTCTGGTCACGGCAACCCCGATCGCGCGCGGACTCGAAGACCTACGCACACTCTTCTCGCTCTTTCTGCGAGACCACGACGTGCGCCGCATCGTCGGTGTCGATCTGCTGGACGCCTTTCGCGGTGCCGAACACGACGACTTCGACCTCAGCGAATTGGTGCAGCATCTCTGCGTGCGACGAGAGAGCGGCGACTTTGAGTCGCTCGGAAGCCGCCCGACGACGAGACTCGAAGTGGTTTCGTATCAACCATCGCCAGCCGAAGCATGGATCTGGACATCACTCGAAAGCGAATTGAACCGGCTCGATGGCCGGCTCCTTGCCGGAGATTGGCCACGGGGTCTTCTCGTCGAACATCTCTTGCGGCGCTGGGAAAGCGGCGCCGAGGCGTTGCTCGAAACCGTGAGCTCGCTGGCCGACTTTCACGAACGGTGGCTCGAGGCGCGCGCATCGGGAAGAAGCCTCGACCGTGCGCAATTTCGGAGTCTATTTGCGCAGGCTCCCGACCAGGGCGTCTTCGGATTCATGTACTCGGGAAACTCATCAGCCGAGATCGACACCGCACCGGTCGTCGGCGACCTCGAAAGGCTGCGTACGATCGAGGCGCGTGTGAGAGCGGTCGTCGAAGAGGCCGGCGGCATGGAGGAGGCCATCATCAAACTCGCACGAAACGGCGAGAAATTACTCGTTTTCACGAGCTACCTCGCGGCGGCCGAAGGTCTCTTCGGCCGCATCACCGCGGCGCTCGGGGCTGATGCCCGGGTGGGGCTCGTCACGGGAAAGTCTGCCCGGGCGACCGGTCTCGGAAAAACCGATTTCTATGAGGTGCTAAAACGATTTTCGCCACGCGCGATGGCGGTCGAACTCGAGGCCCATCAGCAGGTGCAGGTACTCGTCGCAACAGACTGTATTTCAGAGGGTATTGACCTGCATGATTGCGGGCGCGTCGTGCTCGCCGATCTGCCTTATACACCGCTCGCGATCGAGCAGCGCATCGGTCGCCTTGTGCGCCCCTCGAGCGCATTTCGCGAAGTCGAGGTCTTTTTGCCCCGCCCGGCCGACTGGAACGATAGTCTGGGCATGCGCCGCCGCATTCGCACTCGTCTCGACGATGCCGCACGCGCGGGAACTACCTTCACGACCCTTTCGGG
>CAYFTY010001196.1:0-1511 GCA_964346045.1 uncultured Bradymonadales bacterium
ACACTGGATCAAGCCGCTCCGCAGGATGTGCTTGTGCATTACACGCTCAGCAGCAACGACGCGCTTTTCGCCGGGGATGCCCCCTTGAGCTTCAACGGTAGTTTTTATGCGCCGAACTATGAGGAATTTCCCCCAGACTATTTCACGCCGCGCTATGGTCGCGACCTGAACGGAGATTTCTCCGCTGATCGCGCCCGCCCGGGCTTTGCTTACACCGCCTTGATTCCCGCCGGAGATACTTCGACGACGATCCAGATCCCGATTGCGAATGACGACGTGTTCGAGGCCTCAGAGCAGGTGCAAGTAGAACTGATCGAAGCGGTTAACGCTCGCCTCGGCGCAGATACAACCGCTTTACTTACCATCACCGATGACGATAGCTCGGCGCCGACTGCCAGCTTCATCACCCCCTCTTCCACCGGGTTCATCACCTTCGGCACCGGCCTCGGCGCTGCCGATGGGCTACTGGCGGTCGGGAACGAGCGGGATCAGATCCTCGTATCCGATATCGATGGGAATAACGAGATCTCGATTCTGCCTCCCCGCGGTGCGAGCAATATTTCTTTCGGAAAAGTCTTGGCGATCAACGATGATTACATACTCGGAAGTGACGTCCAAAGTGGATTTCCAAACACCTACTGGGCCTACCTCTTTGACACCTCCGGCACCCTCTTGGGCGAGTTGACGCCGGACACCTCTTTCGGCAACTACTTCGGCCCTCGATTCGGCGAATCACTGGCTCTGGCGGAGTTCGGTGGCACCACGGCCGCCTTGGTGTCGGCGGCGGGTGGCGACCAAGTCTATGTTTTTGATACCGCTGACCTCAGCGAGCTGCGGGTCATCACGGGGACGGGTAATCTCTTTGGATTTAAAATCAGTGCATCGGCCAACGTCGTGCTCATCGGTTCCTTTGGTGAGGGTGCCTACCTCTACGATTGGACAGACGGGACGAGTCTGAAACATTTCGACGCTACGGGTTTTACGGGTGATTTTGGCGAAAACGTCTACGTAGGTCAAAACCGTGCGGTCATCGCGACGGATAATGGATCGACGGCGGCCTCGGCCAACACGGACGGAGTGGTCGCGGTGTATAACCGCTCCACCTATCAGGAACTCTACCTGCTGGAGCCGACGGACGGCGACACGAAATTCGGGAAAGCTGTCACCATAGCGGGCGATATTCTTGCCATCGGGGGTGATGATCGCGTGCATCTGCACGCCCTGGATACCGGAGCCCACCTGACGACGCTGACCGTGAGTTACAGCTCCATTGCGGCTGATGATGAGCATCTCTTCATTACCCAGACTTCGCCCACCAAGCGCGTCCTACGCTACCGGGCCAACGACTTTCTTGCTGCGGGGGCTGTCGGCTTTCAAAGATATCTTGCGACCAACACCTTTGATTTCCTCGACGGCATCGAAGTGATTCCCGCCTCCGACCTTCCGGCGCTTGTCACCTATGCACTGGGTGCGGACTCCGACGAACCGCGGCTGATAGAGGCGCGGCGACC
>CAYFTY010001197.1:0-1509 GCA_964346045.1 uncultured Bradymonadales bacterium
ACTATCACGCTCCACTTACTAGCTTGTCAACATTTTATACCCTATCGCCTAGGGCATGCACGAAGAAATTCTGCAGCGTATTTTCGAGCCCTTCTTCACGACTCGCGATGGGCATGGTGGAACAGGTCTCGGACTCGCGATCGTCCAGAGTATTATTACCCGTCACGAGGGTGCGATCGAGGTCGATAGTGAGCCGGGTGCAGGTACGAGCTTCCGTATTCGCTTGCCCAGGGTCGATTGATGCGTCGAAGGGCGGGGCTCAATGACAATCGTTCGGGGCGATTTTTCGGGTTTGCCTCGATCGGAGCGCTCACAGGGATCGTGGTTTTTCTGCGGGTATTTCCGACCGTCGAACGCGAGGCCCATCTAAACGTCCTGCGGTCGAACCAGGAGTCGGGGGTATCGCCGGCGGATCGGATGCTGGCCGCCCTCGCCGGCACGATCGAAGAGGACGACCGATGCGAAATTTCGCAGATTGTCGAGTCCGCCCCGTCACGGTACCCCGAGTTGGGCCAGTCCCTCGGCGTAGAAGAGCCGCAAGCCGACGGGCGCGAGAAGAAAATTTCCAGGGGGCAGATGCGAGCGATGGTGGACGCGATCGTGGATGCAGTGATACGAAGCGAGTTTGCGCATCGCATCGCCAGAACCATAGTGTCGACTGCGTCCTTGCCCGATTGCGTGATGGAGCTTCGTCTGCGTGAGCCCACACTTCAGCGGCCGCCTCGCAGCGGCCCGCTTTTTTCGGGCGCAGGCGGCGACGCCGGCGAGGCTTCTGTCGAAGAGAGTGGGTATGAGAACGCCCAGGCTCAAGGAGAGCCCTGATGGAAAGCTTCGTCGTATTCGTATTCGCAGGGGTGGTGATGCTCGTGCTCATCGCGGTCGCGCGCTTCTTGTCGCGGCTCGATGTGCGAGGTCTGCCGGCGACAGAGGTCAATCTCGACACCTATGACTCCGTCGAGGGTCTCGAGCTGGTCGCCAGTCGTGCGGTCTATGAGGCCCATCAGGTTGAATTCATGAAAGAAGTAGAGCCCTTTGAGGTTCGCGTCGAGCTCTGTGACGGCCCTGGCGATCATTTCACGCGGGTGACGATCGATTTCCCGCTGCGATTGCATCTTGGCATTCGTCTGCAAGCCGAATTCGAAGATGGGTTTACCAACCGTATGCTGCAGGCTCGAGAAATCGAGATCGGTGATGAGGCCTTCGACACCCGCTTTCTCGTCTTTGGGCCTGATCCCGAGAGGGTGGTCCGGGCGATCGAACCCGAGGTGCGTGCGCTGTTGAACGAACTTGCGGATGATGCCGGAGATGTGCGGCTTTCGGATGAAACGCTGCTGGTCGTATATCCACAATTGCTTGAGGCCGAGAAACTCACGGGCGTCATGGAAAAAATGTTGGAAATTGCCGGTCGATATACCGAGCGAGGCAAAGCGATCTACGAGCAGATCCGCGAGGGCGAGTCTGCCGACGAACGTGCTGGTTCGGGGCCTTTGCGATCGGTCGGTACGTAAA
>CAYFTY010001198.1:0-1505 GCA_964346045.1 uncultured Bradymonadales bacterium
AACCCATCGGTACCGAAGTCGCGGGCACCTCGAGCGCGTTCCAGATTCCCGTGTAGGAGACATCGAAGGGAGTCTTCATCGTGCCACCATGCAGTGGCGCCGGATTGGGAAGCGTGGCCATCACCAGAACGCCATTTCTACCCAGGTATTCGTCGAACGCCTGCTGCATTCGGCGGCGTTCTTCTGCGTAGACCTCGATCTTGGCGGCTTTCGGGCTCAGAAATAGCTCGCCCGCCGCCAGCATGAGGGCCGCTTTGGAATGCTTGCTCTTGCCGAGCATCATCGCCGGCAACTCCCTCCAGAGTCGCGGCTTTTTGCCTCCACCCAACATGCTGCGCAGGTCGAACCCTTCAGACTCGGCGGCGAGTGCGTGCGTGTAGATATCGATGGCCTTTGTCAGGTCTGGACCGACATAAGGTGTGACGGTAGCGCCCGCGTCTCCAAGGTCTTTCGCGGCTTCGTACACAGCCGCTTTGACGGTCGCGTCGACCTTCGACGCTCTGCGGATCCCGGGCTCGTCGAGCACGTAGACCGTCACGTCTTCGACATTCGGCAGAGGCTCGCCAAAACGAGGTTCGCGCCCCGCCATGATATCGGTGAGCGGCAGCAAGTCTTCGGCATGACGGGTCATGGGCCCGATGCAGATATAGCGCGACGAGGGAGCCTCTTTCATGCGATGCGGCGAGTAATCGTGCGGGAAATGCCCTGCGGTCGATACGTGGCCTCCGGTGGGCTTATGACCAAAGGTCCCGCAATAAAACGAAGGGATGCGTATCGAGCCTCCCATGTCGCTTCCGACACCAAATCCGGTGATTCCGGCAGCGACGGCAGCACCCTCACCGCCCGAGCTTCCGCCGGCCGTGCGCGTCGTGTCATGGGGATTATTCGTGCGCCCGTAGACGGGATTGTCACTCTCGTACCAGAGCCCCAACTCGGACTGGTTGGTAACCCCGATCGGAATGGCGTCGGCCTCGCGCAAGAGCGCGACCACATCGGCATCGCGGTGAGCGACGGCCTCGGCGCGGTGCAGCGATCCCGCCGTCACCGGCATGCCATCGACGCTATTCATCTCTTTGGTCGTATAAGGCACGCCCGCAAGAGGGCCGGTGTCCCAGCCTCGCTGGATGCACGTCTCGACCCGCTTTGCCTCTTCGAGTGCGAGCTCGAATCGATGGGCCACAATCGCATTCAACTTCTCGTTCTCGGCTTCATAGGCCCGGATATACCACTGCATGACCTCGACGGGCGAAATCACACCATGCCGGATGAGGTTCGCCGTCTCGGTGACACTCATCGACGCAAACTCGTATGATTTTTTGCGATCTCCCTGGTTCGGGCGGGCCTTAAGACCCATGTCGCCTCCCGGAGGTCATGGAAACCATAAGCATCAAAGTTCGCGAGAACTGAGCGGCTTCAATGGCATTCTCTTCTCCCAGTGTATCGGCCAAAGCCCTTCGATTGAAGCTCGTCCAGATTTCGAGCCAGTCGACTTGCTCATCGATGAG
>CAYFTY010001199.1:0-1504 GCA_964346045.1 uncultured Bradymonadales bacterium
ATGTCCTTTGATGTCGAGCGAGCACGGGTTTACCTCGACAAGCTCTTTCATCCGTCGAATATCGTGCTCACGGTGGTCGGAGATATCGACGCATCCGAAGCGGCCGAGCTCGCCGAGCGCTATTTCGTCGTCCCTGAGTCGCCCGAGCCGTGGCAGCCTACGATTCCCGCGACCGAGACACGCGATGGGCGTCGCCTCGTGGTCGGAGATCTCGAAAAGGAGCAGGCGTTCGTAACGGTCGGTCTCGATGCCCCGAGCATGGGCGACGATCGCCGATACGCCCTCGAAGTCCTCTACGCCATCCTCTCGGGTCAGGGAGGCCGCCTCTTTTACGAGCTACGTGACAAAAAGAGCCTCGCCTACAGCGTCTACGCCTCGATGGTGCTGGGCCTCGACCAGTCGGCATTCACGGTCAATATCGGGACGAGCCCCGAGAAAATCCAGACGGCCGTTGAGGGGATCTTTGGCGAGATCGAAAAACTGCACGCTGAGGGCGTGACCGAAGAAGAGATGGCGCGCGCCAAGCGGTACCTGATCGGAAACCATGACATCGGCCTGCAGAAGAACGGCTCGCGCGCGATGTCGTTTGCGCTCGATGAACTCTACGGTTTTGGTTATCAGCGAACGCTCGATTACTCGGACCAGATCGAAGCGGTGAGCTCAGACGAGATCGACGCCTTCGTCGAAGAGTTTTTCGACCTCGACAAGGCGGTCGTATCCATTACGAAGCCCGCTGCCGTCGATGTCGACGACGATTTGATCGCGTGACGGCCTCGTGCAGCGCCGTCCCCGTCGGCATCCGATTGATCCCCGGAGCGCCGACGTCCCCGTCGGCATCCGATTGATCCCCGGAGCGCCGACGTCCCCGTCGGCATCAGGCGATCCCGAGAGCGCCGACCTCCCCGTCGGCATCGTGGCAATGACCGCAGTGATCTGCGATACTCCAGATAGCTCGATTGGGAACCACAACCTGCACTCATGTCGATCGACGTACTGTCGACGGAGAAGCCATGACTCATCAGTTCTGCCGCAGCGCGATGCGGAAACTTCTGGTCTCGCTCGCCCTTTTCTTTCTCGCAGCCTGCGGGGATGACACCGCCACGACCCCTGGGCCTCAGCCCGGCGATGACATGGGCATTGACACGAATATCTCGGACGCCGGAGCCGAATGCGGCAATGGCGCGCTCGAGGCATCGGAAGCCTGCGACGACGGAAACATGGTCGATGGCGACGGGTGCTCGTCGACCTGCGAAGTCGAAGATGGCTGGGTCTGCTCGGACACCGGCTGCATGCTCGCCGAAGCCTGCGGCAACGGCATCATCGATGATGGCGAGGCATGCGACGATGGCAATTCGGACATCGACGATGGATGCAGCGAGTTGTGCAGTGTCGAGCAGGGTTGGATCTGCATCGCTCCCGGAGAAGCCTGCGAGCCGGCGAGCTGCGGAGACGGATTCGCCGTGGGCGACGAAGCCTGTGACGACAACAACATGAACGACGGCGA
>CAYFTY010001200.1:0-1502 GCA_964346045.1 uncultured Bradymonadales bacterium
TCGTCCCCTACTCCTACTCATGCCTAGCCCTTTATCGTGCATCGGTGCTGGTCGCACCGAGATCACTTTTGCCGTGAGCGGGCTCTCGAACATCCTGCGTGTGCCCGTTGCGGCGCTCTTGCTCTTTGGCACTCAGGATTTCTGGCCGGGCTTTGTCTGGGCAGCATTCGGTGTCGGGACAGCGCCCGAAGTCATGGGCGTCTTCGAAGCGCTCGTCTGGACGATCGCACTCACCGCGGTCCTCAAATGTGTCGCCTACGGGGTCTATTTCGCACTCAGACGAAAGGCGATCCTCGCGCCTGATGAATAAAGCCCGGGCGCACGCGTCTCACCCGTAGCAAGCGAGAGGTGAGACCATGAGAAAAACCAACGTCATTTGTTCCTGCGGCTTCGAAAGACCTCATACCGCCGAATTCTGTCCCGGATGCGGATCCCGCGTCACGATGCGCATGGAGATCGATCGCGAGATGTTCATCGACCCCGAGACCGAGGAGAACTCACCCGGGGTGGTCAATATCAAGGCACTACAGTCGCTCGTCGAATCGAGTGAGAGCGAGCTGGAAGACGATATCATTCCGCCGAAACGCATCGGACTCGGAATCGGATGGGGTGCCTCGGCGACCGCAATTCTCGTCACGATCGCAATTGCCTTTGCCGTCGCAGTCGACGTCGAAGACGAATCTCAGCTCGCACCGTCACCCGTGATTTCGGCAGCGACTGACATCGAGAAGCCCGCCGAGCTGCTACCACGTCCATCTCTCGACGAGTCCGCACTCTCGGCCCGTATCGTCGATGGTGTAGCCACCATCCAGGCAGGCGAAAAGCCGCTCGTCACGTTGACCCAGCATCGCGAAAGTCGCTACGAAACGCTCGCCGAGCGAGCTAAATCGGTCGAATTGCGGCTTCGGCATGTCGTGCGTGATGCGGGAGCGTCCGAATCATCCGGACGATTTGCAGCAAGTCGCAATGGCGAAATTTACGAGGTCGTGTGGAGACGCGGTGACCGGAACCCCTTTCGGATTCTCGATGTGACCCCTCGCGATGTGCGAGCGTGGAAGAGATCGCACGGCGAAACCAACCGCTCCATCCTGGCCAATGTGATCGCCGACCAACTCAATGCTGCCCTCTACGAAGAGCCCGTTCCGACGTCATGAGTCGAAAGATGACGCGGGTGAGCCAACGCTGCACGCGTAAAGCACCTGCCGGGTCCAGCTTTTCCATCGTATCGGTTATCTGGTGATAGTCGTCGTGAAAGCCAGTGCTGACGGTCAGCGCTGGCACATTGTTTTGTCGAAAGGGCTCGGCATCTGAACGTCCCAGCGCCCCCGCAGCCCGGACCGTCAAACCCTGCAAGCTGGCTTCTTCGCCTGCGAGAGCAAGCGCCACCTCTGCATCGAATGCATCCACGTAGACCACCGAATTTTCGGGACGTCCGACCATGTCCAGAACGACGACGATCGCTGGCAACGCGCGGGCGTGGTCGACGTAATACTGGCTTCCCA